>JAHEYK010000168.1 GCA_023251625.1 Bacteroidota bacterium | reverse complement strand
TTATGAAGTGAATTTCCTTTTTCTGATAATAGACTGTGCGATTCCAAAAATAATTATCAATAAAAGCGGAAGCACCGTATTAATGGCCTGCCATTTGAATTTTTCATCGGTCACTTTTTTGCGGTCCATCATTCGGAGTTTTAGTTCGCGTGAGCGCACTTCTAGTAATCCTGAATCATCACACAAATAGTTGATAGCATTGAGGATGAAATTTTTGTTTCCGTAAGTCTGTTTGGAATAAATATCGTAGCCCAAAGGATATGCGCGATTTGCAGAACGCTGAACCATATTTTTAATGATATCTCCATCCGCCACTACGATCATTTTCGTTGCCTTGCTTTTATCATTGAACTTCACCTCTTTAATGGAGTCAAGTCCGGGCAGCGGATGGTTTTTATAGAGTGATTCAAATTCGCCTTCCAGCAGCATCGCAACAGGTTTGTAGGCAGTATTGAACATCCTTGGATCAGGCTCCCTGAAGATGCCGCGTATATCGATCCGTGCAGGAGCATTTTGTATGCTGGTGTATTTTGAGGTGGAGAGCAAGGCTGTTTTCTTTATTCCCGGATTGCTTACCGTATCGATCGTGCTTGAAAATTCTCCCTTCACGAGGTTAATATTGTTTACGATCGGGTGATTATTACTTTGGGAAAGTAGCGGAAAATAATACCAGGGCATGAGCTGGTATTTTTTATTTACGGGGATAGGGATGACGCCCGAACGCATGTCTTCCACAATATTTGCATTTACACGAACTCCGTATTTGAAGAGCTGGTTCTCCAGATTCAAGGGCATGCTGATGGCAAATGTTTCAGGGCCTTTTGTTAAACTATCCATGCTTGCAAAAGTTCCATCGATGAGCCACAGCACTTTGCCTCCCTGCATAATGAACTGGTCAAGAATGAATTTTACCTGCTCGGAGAAAATCGTATCTGGTTTTGCAATTATGATGGCCTTTTGCTGATTGATGCGCTCGATGTTGGTGAGTTTGCCTGTTAACTTCAGGCGGCTTACCATGTAGTAATCTCCGAGTGCATGTGAAATATCTGCTACATCCACCGAATCCAGCTCTCCGTGCCCGGTGGTGAAAGCAATTTTTGATTTCATATCCATCGTGAGCTTGCGAATAGTGGTAGAGATCTCATACTCAAGCGACTGAATGGAATTATTCAATTGCAGCTCTCCGGGAGTGCCTACCTGCTCTCTGAAAAGCTGCACAGGGAACTCCCGCGAACGGAATGTAGCCAATGCACCCGGAAAAACAGTTTGCTGTGAGGCGCCCCCCTCGGTTTTAATTTCAATCTCTGTGGGCTCAAGGCCTTTTTGCATCAACTGGCGGATCACATCATCCTGTTTTTTCTTATCGGTTGTTTCAAGGGCATTGATCACCTGATATTCAATATTTCCATTAGAATACAGGCGCATTTCATCCAGTATTTCCTTCGTAGCTGTTTGCAGGCGCTTGAATCCGGCAGGAATATTTCCATCCAGGTAAATTTTGAAATAGACAACATCATCTAATTTTCCAAGCAGCTCTTTGGTGGCAGGAGATAGCGTGTAGCGTTTGTCGGTAGTAAGATCAATGCGGGAAAAAAAGAATGAAGCAACAAAATTCATCAGCAGAATAATTGCGATGCTGAGGAGTAGTTGGATTATGTCTCTGCGTTTCTTCATTCTTACTATCTACCATTTACGGCTTTCCAGCGTTGTCTTTGTCATCAAAATAAAAATACCTATGAGGCTTAAATAATACACAACATCCCTTGTGTCGATCACGCCCCGGCTCATCGACATATAATGATCATTGATTCCGATAGAAATGACAAGGTCAGCCATTTTTCCAAAGAGATCCAGCAGGCCGATGTATTGAAAACCTATGAAGCTGAAAAAGCAGAGGAACACCGCCAGAATAAAAGCTACAATTTGATTGTCAGAGAGTGCCGAAGCAAAAGTTCCGATGGCTGTGAATGCAGCAGCCAGAAAGAACAAACCTATGTAAGACCCCCATGTGCCCCCCGAATCAATATTGCCCACCGGATTTCCCAATTTATAAATAGAGTAGTAGTAAATTAAGGTGGGAATAAGAGAGAAAAGTACAAGGGTTACACTGGCAAAATATTTTGCGAGAATGATCTGCAGGTCGGTAAGGGGTTTGGTAAGCAGAAATTCGATCGTGCCTGCTTTTTTTTCATCTGCAAACGAGCGCATGGTGATAGCAGGGATCAGGAAGAGAAAAACCCAGGGAGCGAGAGAAAAAAGTGCATCCAGGCCTGCATAACCATTACTCAGGATATTCGAATCAGTAGGCAGTATCCACAAGAATAGGCCTACCAGCAGGAGAAAAACACAAATAGCAATGTAACCAATAAGGGAACTGAGAAAGGCACGGATCTCCTTTTTGAATAGGGTAAACATAGTGCATGCGAATATAGTAAAGAATAGATGCTGTTTGTTGCTATGGTTCCGTAGGGTGTACAAAAAACTGCACAGCCATTGCCACGAAGACACTAAAGCACAAAG
>JAHEYK010000022.1:28688-29786 GCA_023251625.1 Bacteroidota bacterium | reverse complement strand
AAATGGACTCCCCTGCTGCAGATCATTTTGTAAAAAAACATATTGACGCGCTTTTTGCGAAGAGCCCCGAAGGGGCAGGCAATAAAATTGACACCATCATTTTAGGCTGCACACATTTCCCATTGCTCATCGATAAAATAAAAAAGTTTGTGCCGCCTGCTGTCAAGATCGTTATACAGGGTGAAATCGTAGCCAATAGTTTAGCCGACTATCTAAAACGTCATCCTGAAATAGAAAGTAAATGCTCCAAAAACGGCAATCTTGATTTTTTCACCACCGACTCCACCGAAAATTTTGACAAAGTAGCGGGCCGGTTTTGGGGAGGAAGTATTAAGTCAAAACATCTGACGCTATAAAATTCATTAGGGTTTTCAGGGAAGTTCTATTCTATCACCACCTTCTCTGTATGGCATGCCTCCCCATTCTTATAAACTGCCTACAACAGGCAAGTCGCTTCGCAGAAGCCTTCGCTCACCTTATTTCCCGTCATAAATCACTTGCCATTTCATTTTTTCTAAATCATTGTATGTTAAATCAAAACGTCTCATGAAAATTTGCCTCATATATATTTCACAAGTGCCATATTTTGATAATGAATCTTCATTTATGATATATATTCTCAGAAGGTGATCAGGGTGATTTCTGAAATACACATCCCACTTATTAAGGCTAAAGAGGGTTTTTATAGTATCCGCTGAAATATTATATGGAACAACTTGTTCACATTTTGTTAAATCAGGAATAGTGTCTTTTGGACTTTTTGTTTCCCAACTATATCTTATCACTTTGTCTGTTTTATTTATTAAAACTAAACGAGCATCCCAAGTGGAAAGGAAACAGGATGAAAAAAATATTAGTAAAAAATTAAAAAGTAACTTTCTCATTCAGTATGGAATTTTAGTGTTTAATATATGAAGGATATTTCTTAGGCTCCGTTGTTGGATCATATATCCATTCAGACAGGGTATTTGCTATTTCATGTGGCGTCAGGTCCCTGCCTACCGGCAGGCAGGTTTCGACCTGACGATTGTATTGAACTGTTTTATTCAGAAGCTCCGAAGGACTTCCTTCAGGGCAACACCTGACACCTCTCCCTGC
>JAHEYK010000022.1:0-28678 GCA_023251625.1 Bacteroidota bacterium | reverse complement strand
CACTTGGAACATATACAAATGCTGTGGTATCGTGCGTAATCCATGGCACTTGTGTGCTGAATGTATCGGCGCAATTAGTTGAATTATTTACTATCAATGTAACATCATAGGTTAAAGAATCATTGTATAAATGGCAAGGACTTATTGATGTACTTGCATTTGCATCTCCAAAATCCCAATCCCAGGTAAAAGCATCAATGGATTGATTTATAAAATCCGCAGTACCCGCGAAGGTCTGTCCTTCGTGGGATAATATCTCGTAAGCTCTGCTTACGGCATTCATTTGATATAAAATACATGTTCTGCTTCTTCCATTTTAACCGGGCTGTCTTCATTAGCACTGCTTAGTCTCCATTGCTGCGGTTCATTTACAAAACCTGCCTCCACAGGGTTATAATGGATATAGTCCACTTTCTGCTGAATCATTTTTCCGCTGTAAAGGAAAAATGGATGGTTATCGTGCTTCCAGAACTGCTGGTTCTGTTTTTGAGAGCTTATGCTGCCATGAAATTTAAACTGGTTCATTAACCATTCCCTCCTGCTCTCTTGTTCGTTATTTTCTATTGCATTCATAATTGCCTTGGCTGTATATGATTTGAAGTCACGCAGGATGTCAGTCAAATTTCCATCTTCAGACCTAGCAATGAAATGCACATGGCTGGGCATGATGCAATAGAAATACAACTTGAAATTCTTATTCTTTTGACAAAACAGAATACTGTCAACTAAAATATCCTGGTATTCTCTACGGATAAACACATCTATCCAGCCAATTACGCTGAAGGTCACAAAATACAAACCGTCTCCCTGTATTTTGTAAGATTCTGACATATTGTAAAGGTAAATAAGTTTCTATTGGCGTAAGCAAAGCTTACTTCCTAGTACCCCACGAAGCCTCCGAAGCGGGAGCTTCGCGGGTACGAGGATACAGAAGAGGAAGCTGGAGGAAAAAATCCGGGCGGTAATCACTCCCTTATTTTCTTCGCCAATTTTGTATCCGGGAACAGCATTTTGTAAAGAGTAGTCCAGTAAATGACCGTGTATATATTATAAACGGGAGAGTTAAATTTGCCTCCAATGGCATCATTATTAATCAGCATAAGCCGGTAGCCCACATCCAGCCCAATACCAAACCATTTATAGATGCGGTAATTGCCGGATACCGAAGGTTGATAAAGCAAGATGAAGTGTTCATTCTCCGTTACATTCTTACCATTGTAATCGTATTCATATTTTGAATTGCCGAAACCCAGCTGCAGGGGTATGCTGAACTGCCATCGGCTCGAACGGTAAAAGATATAGTTCACATAGCCTGTAAAATAATGAAAGCTTAGTGCCGGATGAATGGTGTCAGGCGTTCCGGTGGGGTTCGGGATTATTTTGTCGAGGTAAAAGGGGCTGTTATCTGCTCCTTTCGTGTAGCTCGAAAGCTGTAGCCAGCTCAATCCTATACCGGTTTGTATATGATGGTTAAAATCCAACCCTCCGTACAAATTAACCATCGGAGAGTTGAAATCATTGATAAAAGAAGTATTGGTGCCAAACTCGCCTGTGAGCGTTGGGCGTGCATGTAATGAAGCGCGGATGGAATCTATGATCTGGGAATTACATGGCAGATGGCAGATGGTAGATGGCAGAAGGAAACAACAAAAACGAAGAAGAAAAAAATTGTTAAATGAAAAGAGGAAAAGAAACCTGTGTTTTGTCTTTAACATCTTCCATTTGCCATCTTACATTTTACATGTTTAATGGTAGCCTTCACCGCCATCCTGCTCGCCTGCAGCAAGCGGCACGGTTTGAGGAATGAAATCCTCTTTGGCTCCGGGTTTGCTGTAATCGTATGCCCAGCGGTGAACCACAGGTAGTTTTGCACCCCAGTTGCCGTGATGATGCCCCACTTCAGTGGTCCACTCAAGTGTGTTGGAACCCCATGGGTTCTTAGGCGCCTTATCTCCGCGGAAAATGCTGTAGAAAAAGTTAAAGAAGAAAATGAACTGTGCTGCCGCTCCCAAAATAGCGAACCAGGTGCTCATCTGCTCAATGTTGATCAGGTTCTCAAACATAGGAAATGCCGAGTTGGTGTAGTACCTTCTTGGAACTCCTGCCAGGCCTAAAAAGTGCTGAGGGAAAAATACTCCATAAGCTGCAATGAACGTGAACCAAAAGTGCGCATAGCCCAGCTTTTTGTTCATCATGCGCAGATACATTTTGGGGAACCAGTGATACACTCCACCGCACATGGCGAGGATGGCAGAAAGGCCCATTACAATGTGAAAGTGTGCTACCACGAAATAGTTATCGTGCAGGTTGATATCCAGCGCTGCATCGGCCAGGATAATTCCGGTTACACCGCCTGTTACAAACGTGGATACCGCGCCAATACAGAACATCATAGCCGGAGTAAAACGAATGCTTCCTTTCCACAGCGTAGTGATGTAATTGAATGCCTTGACTGCTGAAGGAATGGCGATAAGAACCGTTGTAAATACGAACACAGAGCCCAAGAATGGATTCATGCCTGTAATGAACATGTGGTGGCCCCAAACGATGAACGAAAGCAATGCAATAACAAGTATACTGCCGATCATGGCTTTGTATCCGAAAATAGGTTTGCGTGAATTAACGGCAATCACTTCAGACATAATGCCCAGTGCAGGAAGAATGATGATATAAACCTCCGGATGGCCCAAGAACCAGAAAAGGTGCTGGAAAAGAACGGGGCTTCCTCCGGCATGTTCTAACGGGTGCCCGTTCACATAAATATCAGACAGGAAAAAACTGGTTCCGATAGTTCTGTCAAAGATCAGCAGAAGTACTGCAGATAACAGAACAGGAAAAGAAAGTACGCCCAGGACTGCTGTGATGAGCAGCGCCCACACGGTAAGTGGAAGGCGCATCATAGTCATTCCAACTGTCCGGAGGTTAAGTACAGTAATAATATAGTTCAAACCTGCAAGCAAGGCCGATACAACAAACAAACTCATGCTGATAAGCCACATGGTCATTCCCATTCCCGATCCGGGCATAGCTTCAGGAAGTGCGCTCAAAGGAGGATAGATCGTCCATCCCGGAGCAGCAGGACCTGTAGGCAGGAACATAGACCCTATCATTAAAATACTTCCGATCAGAAAGAACCAATAAGAAAGCATGTTCAGGAAAGGAGAAGCCATATCGCGTGCACCTACCTGGTATGGGATGAGAAGATTAGCGAACGTTCCGCTCAATCCTCCTGTAAGAACGAAGAATACAAGAATAGTACCGTGAATAGTAACAAGCCCAAGGTAGATCTCCGGGGTCATTTTTCCGCCGGGAGCCCAATGGTCGCCAAGTATCCAATTGGTAATGGCAAATCCTTCATCCGGCCATGCAAGCTGTAAACGGAATAGCGTAGACATGGTCATGGCCGCAAACGCCATAAATATAGCAGTAACAAGGAACTGCCTTGCGATCATCTTATGGTCCATACTGAAAACATACTTGGAGATGAAGCTCTCCTCGTGATGGTGCTCAGCGTGTCCGTGGTCGTGTGAGTGGTCGTGTGACATAATATCTCTAAAGTTTAAAGTCTAGTGTTCTAAATTCAATTATTTGTTTTCAGCAACTATTTTAGTATCGTTTTGTTTGGTTTCAGCAGTCATACTTGAACCTACTGTTTTTTGCTTGCTGATCCAAGCGTTGAATGCTTCGGGTTCATCCACAATAATATTCATCTGCATATTGTAGTGGCTGAGTCCGCAAATTTTATTGCAAAGGAGCAGGTAGTTGAATTCAAAAGGAGGTTCTCCCTTTTTAGCAAGTTCTACATTGGCCTCTTCCACGTTTTTAATAACGCTGGGGTCCTTACGCATATCTTCTGTAGTGATGGTAGGCACATAATGGAACGATGTGGTCATACCGGGCACGCAGTTCATTTGTGCACGGAAATGAGGCATATATGCGCTATGGATTACATCACGTGATCCCAACTGAAAATCTACTTGTTTGCCTTTTGGAAGGTGAAACTCATTCCGAACAACAATATCATCATTCCCTGCAGGGTCCGTAGGATCCAATCCCATTGGGTTGGTATCTGTAATAAGTCTGAACAATCTTCTACCCAATATGTTGTCTTTACCTGCATAACGTGCAGTCCAGTCAAACTGCTTGGCGAATAATTCCATTTTAATGGATTCTCCTTCCGCAGGGGAAGTGATCGTATTCCATGTTTTAATGCCAAGGAAAATAATTACTGTGAGTGCAATACCCGGAACTACGGTCCATATAAGCTCCAGTTTATGACTTTCAGGAAAAAAGGTTGCTGTTTCGTTCTTCTTTCCTTTATAATATTTGAAAGCAAAATAAAAGAGGCAGAAATTTGTGATCAGCGCAACAATAGTGATGATCACCATATTAAAATTGAACAGCCAGTCGGTTTGTGCCCCATGCTCAGAAGCAGCGGTAGGTAAAAGTTTGTCTTTGGTAATAAAAAACACCCAGAAGCAGAACACAAAGAAAACGATACAAAATACCATCATAAGACGGGCATTCATGCGATTATCATTTTCGGTAACTTCCCATTGAGGCTTTCCACCGCGCATTTCAGCAGCCAGTTCATATATCCTGACAAGGCGTGCCACTGCGACTATCGCAAGAATGATGACTGCCCAGGTAAGTAATGTGATCATATACAGTTTAAAGTTTAAAGTCTAAGGTCTAAAGTTTATATCTGATGATGTTTGCTTTCGTCTAAGAACGGATGTTTTTGTACAACCAGTGGTGCTTTTGCCAACTGACCAAGTACCACAAATATGAACAAACCTGCAAAACCCAGGAACATGCCAATCTCTAACGGCCCAATTCCCCACCCTGCTCCAACGGTGCCGGGCATCACCACGATGAAAACATCCAACCAGTGTGTGGCAACCAAAATACATCCGATCACTTTTAAAAACGAAGCATTGCGCTTTGCGTCTCTCGACATAAGCACGATCAAGGGCAATGCCAAGTTGACAAAGAACATGAACCAGAACAAGGGGCGATATCCAAAAGAACCCAGCCTATCCTGGAAATAAGTTACTTCTTCAGGAATGTTTGCATACCAAATCAGCATGAACTGACAGAAGAAAGTATAGGACCACAGAACGCTGAGCGCAAATACCCATTTGCCAAGATCATGAAAATGATTGTCGTTCATCTCTTCCAGATGTCCTTTGCCTTTCAGGTGCAGGGAGAACAACATGATCGTAACCATGGTGGTGCACCAAAATCCTGCAAACACATACCATCCGAACATGGTGCTGAACCAATGCGTATCAACCGACATAATTACATCCCAAACAAGTACCGGAGAAGTAAACCCAAAGAGTACCAGGAACCACGCAGAAGTGGTAATGCTTTTTCTGTAAAGCATAAAATCTCCGGTAAGATCTTCTTCTAATGAACGTTTACGAAGTGTGCTTTGAGCAAGATAATACAGACCGAAAAACACGAGCATCCTGCCCCAGAAAAATACAGGGTTAAAATACGGCCCTTTAGCAGCCAGTAATTTATCATAATGCGGGCTTGCGGGATCGGTAAGATCTTTGTCCATCCAATGATAGATATGGTGCAACCCCAAAAAACCCATCATAAGAAAAACAAGAAGCATGATAGCACCTACAGGAAGATATCCGCTGATGGCTTCATACACTCGTTTGTAAACGATGGCATACGATGCTTCTGCAGCATATTTTTTAGCCATGTAAAAAGTGGCGCCCAATCCAAGGGATAGGAAAAAGAAAATATTTACGAGCACGTTTGCCCATACGCGCTGAATGGGTACCCCCCTCACAAATGCATACACAAAGGCCAGCAAGCCAATGCCCATCATCGCGAAGAGTATCTTCTTTGTTTTGTCGGAGACTGTATAGGTTAAACTCATACTACGCCTTTTTATTTTTTTCTTTTACTGTATTTTCCTTTTTTGTTGAATCAGATGGAGCGGCTGCAGCGGCAACACCTCCAGGATTTTGCAACGTTTGAACATAACGTATGATCTTCCAGCGCTCTTCGGCGGTAAGCTGCGATGCGTGAGAACCCATCATGCCTTTTCCGTATTGAAGTGTGTGGAACATTTTTCCTTCCGGTAAATTTTTTAACTGCGCTCCGTTATAAGCAGGAGGAGGAGGAAAATTGCCTACGGTTACAACCGAGCCATCGCCCTGTCCGCTCGCTCCATGACAGTGAATACAGTATTTTTCAAATCTTTCTTTTCCTTGCGCAATAATTTCAGCAGAAGCTGGAAAAGGATCTTTGATATTTTGCCCTGCCAGTTCGTAGCCCAAGCTGTCGTTCTTATAAGGATAAGGAACTTTCACTGCTGAAAATTCAGAGTTGGCGATCCAGCCCTGTGAAATAGTTCCTGCAACAGGCTGGCGGTTCGTCATGCTGTCGACAAAATTCGGATTACCGGAGTTTGTTTCGTACGAAGAAGAACGGTACATGTCAGGCATGTATTCCCATCCCGGACTGTTCGGAACATTGTTGCACGATACACCGAGTACTCCGATTATTCCGGAGAGGATACTGATGATATGTTTATTTCGAATCATAATTTCTTAATTATAATTTTCTCTTATACGATTTTAATTTCACTGGCTCCTGTTTCTTTGAGCAAACGTGAAACCTTATCTGTATCGTTTGTTTCTATCAGCATTAAAAATTTGTCATCGGTTGTTCTTGGATCCAGATTTTTAGGAGAAACACCAGGGAGGATCCAACTTCTGAAAAGAAGGGTCCAGAACATTAAATGCGCAGAGCAGAACACGGTGAACTCAAATATCGGAGGAATAAAAGCAGGTATGTTATGGTAAAGTGTCCAGTTGGGCTTTCCACCTACATCCATCGGCCAATCGCTTACCATGAAATACCAGATAGCCAGGCAAGCGAGACTGCAGGCTGTGCATCCATATAAAAAAGACGCAATGGCTATGCGTGTACGAGGAGTATGCAGCGCTTCAGGAAGCCCGTGTACAGCGAAAGGAGTGAACACTTCTTTCACATGTATACCGGCAGCATGGATCTTTTTCGCTGCGCTTACCAGCACTTCATCGTCATCGTAAATTGCATGTATTGCTTTCGTACTCATATATTTTAGTGATGATGATTGTCTGTTTTGTTCTTATACATTTTGCTCGAGGTCTTCATGATCGTTTTCAATTCGCTTTGTGCAATTACAGGGAATACACGTGCAAATGTGAGGAACGCGGTGAAGAAAAATCCAATGGTTCCAACAAATATCCCTACTTCGATCCAGGTTGGAGAATACATGGTCCAGCTCGATGGAAGATAATCTCTGTGCAACGATGTAACGATGATCACAAAACGCTCAAACCACATTCCGGTGTTCACCACCAAGGACAAGATGAATGTAGCCATCAGGTTTGTACGGATCTTTTTGAACCAGAAAAGCTGCGGAGAAATTACGTTGCAGGTCATCATGCACCAGTATGCCCACCAGTACGGACCGGAGAAACGGTTGATGAACGCATAGGATTCATATTCAACTCCTGAATACCAGGAAATGAAAAGTTCTGTGAGGTAAGCGATACCAACGAGTGAACCAGTGAGCATGATGATGATGTTCATGTACTCTACGTGCTTTACGGTAACATACGCTTCGAGACTGAGTACTTTACGCATAATAAGAACGAGTGTCAACACCATTGCAAATCCTGAAAAAATCGCTCCCGCAACGAAGTAGGGAGGAAAGATCGTGGTATGCCAGCCCGGTACGATGGACGTTGCGAAGTCCATACTAACAATAGAGTGAACCGAGAACACGAGCGGAGTTGAAAGTCCGGCAAGTACCAAAGAAACTTCTTCGAAGCGAACCCAGTCTTTTACCCTGCCGCTCCATCCGAAGCTGAGAATGCGGTAGATCATTTCATTCATTTTATTTCCGGCAACTTTGGCACGGTCACGAACCATTGCAAAGTCAGGGATAAGGCCCAGATACCAGAAAATAACCGATACAGTAAAGTATGTGGAGATCGCGAATACGTCCCAAAGAAGCGGTGAGTTAAAGTTCACCCATAAAGATCCGAACTGATTCGGAATCGGCATTACCCAGTAAGCCATCCAAACACGTCCCATGTGAAATACAGGGAAAATGGCTGCGCATACAACTGCGAAGATGGTCATGGCTTCTGCAGAACGGTTGATCCCCATTCTCCAGCGCTGACGGAATAATAAAAGTACTGCTGAAATAAGTGTTCCTGCGTGACCGATACCGATCCACCAAACGAAATTTGTAATGTCCCATGCCCAACCTACGGTCTTATTAGCTCCCCATGCTCCTATTCCTGTTCCAACTGTGTACGCAAGGCAACCGAATCCCCAAAGCATAGCTATGAATGCAACCGAAAAGGCAGCCCACCACATGTTGTTTGCTTTGCCTTCGATAGGGCGCACAACATCTTCCGTGATCTGGTGATACGAGATCTTATCGCCTAAGATGAGTGGTTCGCGTATGGATGCTTCTTTGAACATAAGTTTATCGTTATCTTTTATTCAACAATTAATTTTCTGTTCCTGTTATTATGCACCTTCCTTTTCAGGAGATACATTTCTCACTTTTGTCATGTAGAATACGTTGGGCTGCACTCCTACTTCTTCCAAAAGCAAATATCTTCTTTCATCATCAAATTGCTTGCTGATCTGAGTTTCTTTATTGTTCAGGTCACCGAATGTAATTGCGTTGGTAGGACAAGATTGCTGGCAAGCGGTTTGAATTTCGCCATCCATCAGTTTTCTTTCCAGTTTTTTAGCAGTGAGCTTTCCTTCTTGTATACGCTGAACGCACATGGTGCATTTTTCCATCACACCGCGTGAACGAACCACCACATCCGGGTTCAGAACCATGCGGCCTAATTCATTTGCCCATGTTGCAGGGTTCACATCCGCAAATTGCTTATTGCTGTCATACTGGAACCAGTTGAAACGTCTTACTTTGTAAGGACAGTTGTTCGCGCAATACCTTGTTCCGATACAACGGTTGTAGATCATTTGATTTAAGCCTTCTGTGCTGTGTGTGGTTGCAAGAACCGGACAAACTGTTTCACAGGGAGCATGGTTGCAATGCTGACACATAACAGGCTGAAAAACCACACGTGGATTTTCTGCAGCTGCTTCCATTTCGCGGAATGATTCGATGACCCCTTTGCCTTCTTCTTTTCCTTTTTCCTGGGTCATGTCAGAAGAATAATATCTGTCAATACGGATCCAGTGCATTTCGCGCGTTTTGCGAACCTCTGTTTTGCCGACAACAGGAACGTTATTTTCTGCAGAACAGCTGATCACGCATGATCCGCAGCCGATGCATGAATTCAAGTCAAGTGAAAGCCCCCAGCGGAAGCCCGGTTTGTCATGTGCAGCCCATAGATTTGCATCTGCTGCCGGGGCTTCATGATAGTTTGCCTTTTCATCGTGCTGGGCAACAGCAACCATAGGATTCCATTCTTCCTTAGGTTTATTGGTATACGTTTCGAGATTTGTTTCCTGTACGATGGCCTCTCTTCCCATCATAGTATGGTGAGTTTGCGTGCAGGCAAATTCGTGCTTTTCACCTGTAGCTTCGCTCACTTTTACTCCTGAAACCGAGTTCTGAATAAATCCATCTCTCCATTGAGCAAACTGATAGGCATTAACTCCTACTCCATTGGCAACTTTTCCGGCATTTGTTCTTCCATAACCATAAGCAAGGCCAATTGTTCCGAGCGCTTGTCCGGGTTGAGGATATACAGGAGCAGTTACAGTAATATTACCAACAGTAAGCGTCACTACATCTCCTTCATAATTTCCCCTTTCGAGCAAAGAATATTTTCCTTTCATCTCAGTAGGGTTCATGGTAATATAATTATCCCATGTACATTTTGAGATCGGATCCGGAAACTCTTGCAACCAAGGGTTGTTGGATTGGTTTCCAATTCCCATTCCCGTCTTTTCGTATAGTACAAGCTCTACATCTCCTCCCTTATCTTTCGCGATCATGGAAGCACATTCGCTCAATGACATTTTCTTTTCTTCTATTTTTTCTTCCTTCTCTTCCTTTTCCTTAGCAACAGGCTCAGCCATCATAATTATTTTTCCGGTAGAATCTTTTAAAGCTTCTCCGGTTTTAGCTTTCGCAACTATGAAATCTGGTATTATTTCCGCAACACCATTATGTAAACTTTCATTCCAATGCTCTGTAAAGCCAAGCGCTGCAGGGAATAAAAGTTTTTCCCATGTAGCCTGGATAAACCCATGGTAATCAGGATTTGAAGTTCCGCTCCAGGCCATTAATGATTCCTGTGCTGAACGTGTGTTAAATATAGGTGCAATGGTTGGCTGGGCAAGAGAGAATTGATTCTTCTTTGGTTCAGCATCGTTCCAGGATTCAAGATAGTGGTGATCGGGGCAAACATAATCGCATAAAGCGGCTGTTTCGTCCATAGTACCTGATAAAGATATTTTCACCTTTACCTTTTTCATTGCATCGGAAAAACCGGGCAATGTGTAGGCAGGATTAGAATTATAAACAATAAGTGCATCTACTTTTCCGCCCTTCATGTCTTCTATCAGGTTTGCAACCTGCTGGTCATTTCCCTGGTGGCAGTTAGAATGGTTTTCTATATCTATCGTTGAACCGTAATTGCCAAGTATTTTATTGATGGCTGCAACCACTGTTTGAATAGCAGGGTCATTAACTCCGCAAACAACCAGAGATTTTCCTTTGTTGTTCCAAAGCCATTTTGCGGTATCTGCAATTTCTTTTTCAGCTACTTTCCCGGAAGCACTTACCGATACTTCCCCAGCCATAGAGGCAATTGTATTGTACAAATTCAATACAGCTGTTCCAATTTGAGATGGCTTCACAGGAACGCGAAGATCCGCATTACTTCCTGTCAACGAAAGCGTTGATTCAAACTGAACATGCTTGGATAAAGTTTTCTTTCCATTGTTCAGTTTCCTGCCTTGCGCATATTGCCATGCATGTTCAACAGGAGAAAGCCAGTTCACTAAAAAGTCAGCCGCAAAACTTACGATCACATTTGCTTTGTCAAAATTGAAAGAAGGAATTACGTCCGCACCCATCACGTTTTCCTGTCCTTCAGAAATGGCATGATAAGAAACGGCATCGTACGTTACATGCTTGGTAGAAGAATATTTTGCTTTGAAATTTGCAATAACACTTTTTGTAGAAGGACTGATGATCGTCGATGAAAGAATTCGGATCCCAGATTTAGAAGCGCCCTCCAACTTAGACACTACCTTAGCGTCAATCATCGCCCAGGTAATATCTTCTCCCTTAGCGCTTGTTTGCTCTATTGTTTGACCTCCTGCCATCGGACCCTGCAACCTTTCTCCATCATATAATCCGAGAACTGATGACTGAACGCGTGCGCTTGCACCTCCGTGCGTGATCTTGGAAAGTTTATTCCCTTCTATCTTGATGGGGCGACCTTCGCGTGTTTTTACGAGCACAGGACAATAGTCGTGTCCGTCAAAATAAGTGGATGCATACCAGTTCGCAACACCGGGAGTGATCTCTTCCGGTTTAATAACGTAAGGAATGGTTTTATTGACAGGGGTTTCGCAGGCTGCTAAAGTCACAGCACCCACAGAAAAGCCCATCACTTTCAAGAAATCTCTACGAGAAAAACCTTCGTCAGATTTTTCTTCTTCCTTAACAGATTTTCTGCCCAATGCAGAGGTAGGAACAATTTCGGCAAACTCATTATTCTTAGAATCAAGAAACTCGGGAGTTTCTTTGAGCTCATCCAGCGATTGCCAATACTTTTTCATAAGCAGGATACCTTATTATAATATGATTAATAATGACACTTGATACAATCCAGTCCGCCCATTTTTTCTACTGTAATGGGCTCACCTTTATATTTTTCAGCCAGTTTCTTGTGCAAATCTGCATAGTAAGGATTTGTTGCCATGCCGGGAACTTCTGTTTTGCGGTGGCACTCAACACACCATCCCATTGTGAGAGGAGAAATCTGCTGGGCAACGTCCATCGAGGCAATATCTCCGTGGCAATTTTTACAATCTTGTTTTCCAACCACTACGTGCTGTGAGTGGTTGAAGTATGCGAAGTCCGGGAGTGCATGAACACGGTTCCATTTAAGAGGATGCTGGGGCTTGTTGTATTTGCCTGTTGCCGGATCCCATCCAACCGCATCGTAAATTTTTGCGATCTCTACTTTTCCTGTAAGAGGCCCTTCGGAAATTGCTTTGTGGCAATTCATACAAACATTGACAGAAGGGATACCGGATGTCTTCCCTTTTTCAGCCCCTGAGTGGCAGTACACGCAATTGATGGCTAATTTCCCAGCGTGAGTCTTGTGTGAGAACTTGATGGGTTGCTCAGGTTTATAGGTATCATACACACCAATGTTCATCACTCCTATATATATGGCCCTTAAAGTAAAGAAACCCAGAACAAGCAGTATGAGGACAAACGTGCGTTTATTTTGAGATGCCCACTTAACGGCTCCTACAGGCTCAGAAGGAGGCAATCCCTTTTTAGCATTAACAATATCTTGAAGGTTTTTCTTAACATTCCCAAGAACTGCTACGAGGAAGATCAACGCAATGGCTACAATAAGCAGAACCGCAAATGTGCTCATGCCTTTTTCCTCGGCATGGGCTGTTTCTGTTTTTTCTCCGCCACCAGCAGGTTTTGCTTCAACCGGTGGATTTTTTACGTAAGCAATAACTGCCTTGATGTCATCATCGCTGATAACACCATCCATCACATCCATATTTTGCTTTCCATTCTCATTGAATACTTTATTCGCATAGGCATCGCCTGAAGCAAGCACTTTTTTATTGTTCTTGATCCAGTTGAATAACCAAGTATCTGCGGGTTGGGGCACACGAGATGCAACGTCTTTAAGATCCGGGCCGGTTAACAATCCGTGGCCGATGGTATGGCAACGGGAGCAATTTTGTTTGAAAATTTTCGCACCGTCAGCTGACCAGCCATAGGTAAGAGACGCGAAAAAGAAGGTTAGAAGAAATAATGGCTTTAAAGAAATTTGCTTGACTAAAGAGTAAATACAGTTCATAAGTTTAGTTTGGTCAATAAAAACGAGCAAAACTCCGTGACAATTGCATGACAAATGTATAAGAAATATTTAATCGAAAGTGAAAATCTTTGTTTTTTTTGAGGAGTTATTAACATGATAATAATCATGTTGGGGAGCTTAAGTAATGAAAAATATTTTTATACAAGCGCTTGGGACGATTTTTGATTTTCCCATTACCACAGGGTAATTATTACCTTTGCTTATCCATGAAAAAATATTTCCTCCTCTGGTCCTTTGCACTCATAGGGCTCTGCGCAAAGGCGCAGTCATCGGGGGATTCACTCAAATTTATGGCGGCTGACAGCGGTATTGTGCAGGATAAAAGGGTGAATGAGCTTATCCTGAAGCATGTGCTTATCAACGAAGCGAAAAAGGGAAAGTCAAAAGGATATCGTGTGCAGATACATTTTGGACCTGAAAAGGCAAAGGCCCAAGATGTAAGATCAAAATTCATGACGGAATACCATGATATTGCCGCTTACTTAGACTACCAACAGCCTTATTTTAAGATCCGTGTAGGAGATTTCCGAACAAAACTGGAAGCGTATAAGCTCCTCCAACTCATCTCCATCGATTTTCCCGGAGCATTTATTGTGAGCGATGATATTGAGATGCCGAAGCTAGAATAAAGCTCGCTCACCTATTTATTCACACATAGATTTCCGCTTTCGTCCGTGCTAAGCGATACAATATTATCGCTCGTTAATGACGGAGAATTTTTTTGATTCAATACTTGAAATTTTGACTTGTGTACTCTTACTAAACCTGTGTGAGTTCCTATCCATAAGGTATTGTGTCTGTCTTCCACAATGGAGGTGATTTCGTTTTCGGAAAGAAGTGAATTTTCTGTATTCACAATTACATAAGCAAATTTATCGTATCGCAGAATTCCGTTTGCAGTTCCAATCCATACATTACCGTCCCTTCGGACGCAAATGGAAGTAACGTTATTGGAAGGAAGTTTAGAATTAGATGCATTCAAATAAACCACCTTTTCATTTTTTCTGTTTACGCGCACTACCCCATTCTCAGTTCCTATCCAAAGAAATTTTTCGCTTTGAGCAAGAGCAGTTATTTTTGAAGAAGGACTTACAAATTTGTTTGCGTCATTGATGGTGACTTTTCCGAAAGAAAAAAAAGATAGAAGCACGAGCGCTACAGTTGCACTGCACTTTTTAAAAAGAGTTGTGCTTATGAAGTTCAGCGACCATATACTTTCTTCATTATAAGAAGAAGTGGTCTCCGTCTTCTTGTAAATCCTGTTCCACATATTCATTGAAACCATATTAAACTCAATTCTGTTTTCAGAAATAAAAGGAGCACATGTATAGTTGAGTGCTGAATTTGTTCTGCAAGAAAAAGCATTTGCATTGTTGAGAACTGCGAGTGGAGCGAAGATGTTGATGGTTTTCATTTTGACTTGGTTTTTGATGTTTGATAAGACAAATGTATATCATCCGGGATGTCTGATCAACTACATCATGATGTAGGGGTCGAAAATCAGGCAGAAAACGAAGGGGAACTCAGATCAGTCCCTCCTTCAAAGCGCGCGAAACAGCTTCAGTATTGGAATGAACATGAAGTTTTTCGTAGATATTCTTAATATGGAAGCGCACAGTATCAATTCCTATCTTGATTTCCTCAGAAATCATTTTATAACTCATCCCTTTTGTGAGGGCGGAAAGAATTTCAGTCTCGCGCGAACTCAAATCAACTTTATCTTTTTCCTCAGGAGGCGGAGGCTGCTGGCGGA
The DNA here is from genome assembly GCA_023251625.1 of Bacteroidota bacterium. Classification (GTDB taxonomy): domain Bacteria; phylum Bacteroidota; class Bacteroidia; order Palsa-948; family Palsa-948; genus Palsa-948. Next base: position 13,825 of record JAHEYK010000022.1, on the reverse strand, counting down.
ACATTTTCAAAATTTTAATTGCTACAGACGGAGTCATAGGTGCTCCGCCCTCGCTGGCCTGTTTAATAGAATCTAAAATCTGAAGCGGGGGAGTTTTTTTCAGGATATATCCGACTGCTCCATTGCAGATGGATTGAAAAATTTTATCGTCTTCATCAAATACAGTTTGCATAACCACTTTCACTTCAGGAAATTTTTTGTGAACAAGTTCAACTGCCTCAATTCCCGTCATACCGGGCATGTCAATGTCCATAAGAATTACATCAGGTTTTTTTTCTTTAGTGTTGTCAAGAATGTGCAAAGGGTTCGGATAACTTCCTGTGAGTTCAAAATCAGGATAGGTCTGGATCAACTGCTCTAAACTTTTTCGGAGCGAGTTGTTGTCATCGTATAGGGTGACTTTTATTTTCTTCGCCATTAAATTTCAAATTGAAAGTTCACAATTGTTCCTTTTCCAATTTCGGAAGTAATGGCGAGCGAACCTCTCAACTCTTCCGCCCGTTGTTTCATGTTGATTAATCCGTTCCCTCCCAGCGTAAGTTCTGTTTTCTCGAAACCTTTACCGTCATCCTTGATTTGAATGTTCATGCGCTTATCTTTTTTCTCTACGATGATAAAACAATTTTTCGCTTCAGAATATTTTGCTACGTTGTTTACGCATTCTTTCAAAATCAGGTAAATATTTTTTCTGTGTCGGGTTTCCAGATGCAAATCGTTCAAATTTTCAGGAGTTTGTAAAAAAAGTTTAATATTTTTCGCTTCCAGCAACTGATTTGCAAAAATCCTCACGCGTTCCAAAATAGAGGAAAACTTATCGTTCTTCGGATTGATTGCCCATACAATGTCACTCATGTTGTCCATCGATTCACGCGCGGTGTCGCCCATGTTTAAGAGAACCGAGGCGACCTCAGGAACTTTTTCTTCCGTCATTTTTTTTGCAACTTCATTATATATTGAAATGCTACTGAGCGCCGAGCCCATGTCATCGTGTAAATCTCGTGCAATGTTCGTACGCACTTTTTCCATTTCTAGAATTCTTCGCAAACGAATCCAGTAAATGGAATAGCAAATTGTTCCCGTGAAGAAAACACAAAGTAAAATGAACCACCATTTTTTGTAGTACGGACTTGCAATAAAGATTTTTATTGAAGTTCCCTTGTCATTCCAGATTCCATCATTATTGCTCGCCTTCACTTTGAAAACATATTCGCCCGGGTCAATGTTTGTGTAAGTTGCCATTCTGCTCTGCGCGTTGTGATAATTCCAGTCTTTGTCAAAACCTTCAAGAATGAAAGCGTACTTATTTTTCATCGGATTAATGAAACTTATTGCTGTAAACTCAAACGAAAAAGAATTCTGGTCATAATTCAGATTCATTTTATCAGTAACCGAAATGGACGTCTTCAAAATCCCAGTAGAATCATTGGGTTGAATGGATTTGTTAAAAAGCTGAAAGTCTGTAATGATCACTGGCGGTTTATAGGGGTTATTTCTCAAACTATCAGGATGAAAAGTAATGAGCCCCTTTTTACAACTCATAAAAACCCGGCCGTTCTGATTTCTGCAAACTGCTCCGTCATAAAATTCTGTAGTGGGAAGCCCGTCAATCATGTCGAACATTCTCACTTGTTTTATTTCTTCTCCGCTAAAACTCAAACGGCAAATTCCATTATCAGTTCCTATCCATAAATTTAAACTATCATCTATAAAAATCGAATTCAGCGAATTATTTGGCAGGCCTTCACGCATTGTGTAACAGGTAAAATCATTTGAGTTCGGATGAAGCGCGTTGAGTCCTCCGCCCTGCGTTGTTATCCAGAGCATTCCGTTCTTGCCTTCAAAAATGCCATTGATAAAATTCCCTCCTATGGGGTGAGGTGTTTTATCATCGCTTCTGAACATTAAAAACTTTCCTGTCTTTCGCTCAAATTTTTTCAATCCACCACCATACGTTCCGATCCAGATTGCTCCTCTTTTGTCCTGAGTAATGCAGGTAATATTATTTTCGCTGAGCTGCCCTCCCGCGTTATTATTATTTGAATAGGAAGAAGAAAAATTACTTGTTTCATCAAAAGAAAATAAACTGCCGCCCTTCGTTCCTATCCAAAAATTATTCTCGCGGTCTTCAAACACTGCTGAAACTTTATCCCCGGCAGAATTTTTATCAAAGATCACTTTTCTGAATTTTCCAGCTGATGAATTAAATTCGCACAATCCCTCGTCTGTTCCAACAAAAACTTTTCCTTCCTTGTCTTGAAAAATGCAATTCACATTGTTATCCAACAAGGAATTGCCATTTCCTTTTTCCTTTTCAAATTTTTTCAATTTGCGAATTGTGTTATCAAAAAGATAAAGTCCGTTTCCTTTTGTTCCAATGAGAAGATTTTTGTTCTTATCAATCAGCATGCAGGAAATATTTTCATACACGCTTTCATCTTCGCCTCTGGGAATCGGCAACAATACATTAAACTTAAGAGTCTTTGGACTGAACGCATTCAATCCTCCATCACTTGTTGCCGCCCAAAACATTCCGCTCCTTCCCTGCGAAAGCGTATTGATTTTATTACTGCTAAGAGAATTTGGAACTTCCTTTTCATGCGAATAGAGGAAAAACTTTCCAGTGGTCGGATAGTACACGCATAAACCTTCTTTTGCAGTTCCAGCCCATATTTTTCCAAACTTGTCCTGGTACACGCTCGTAACGTCATCGGAGCAAATCGAGTGCTCATCTTTTTCATCGTGCTTATAAATTTTGAATTCGCCAGTTTCGGGATTCAATGAGTTGAGAGAATTCGGAGTAGCTAGCCATACATTATGCTTTTTATCTACAAACAAATCGCGCACAACATCTGAACTGATTGAGTTTTTGTTTTTCTCCTGCCCGACTTTGTCATTCAGGCGGGCATCGTGCTGATAAAAAGAAATTTTTCCTGAAGAGAAATCCAGAACATTTAACCCTCCACCATTTGTTCCTATCCACACAAGTCCCTGCTTGTCAACCTTAATGCATGTGATTTCATTATTACTAAGCGAACCTTGCCTACCGGCAGGCAGGTTATTTTTTTCATCATGCTTGAAAACCGTAATTTTTTTTGTTTTAACGTCCATCGCATTCAAACCGTTTGCCGTTCCAATCCAGATAATTTGATGAATGCTGTCGGCATACAAAGAAGAAACTCTGTCATCACTTAATGAAGAAGGGGCTTGCTCATCGTGTTTGAAAACGATGAACTCTTGCGCGTAGGGGCTGAAAAGATTCACACCCTTCATTTTTGTTCCTATCCAAATCATTCCGTTTTTTTCTACGGCCAGACACGTAACATCATCGCTCACCAGCGAGTTAGGATTTTTTGGATCGTGCTTGAAGGGAATAAATTTATAACCGTCAAACTTATTAATGCCTTCGTGCGTGCCATACCACATAAAGCCTAAACTATCCTGAATTACAGAAGTAACGTTTCTGTTCGAAAGTCCGTGCTCAAGATTGTAATGGCGGAAGAACAGAGTATCATTCTGAGAAAATAAATTGAACGAAGAAAGAAAAAGAAAAGAAAAGAAAATATTTGTACGCATGATCGCGTGGTGAAAATAGTTAATGTTTCTTACTGAGCAATTAATTTTCCTGCTGCAATTGTTTTCTCGGAATCTAAAATTTTGTAGAAATAAATTCCTGGCGAAATATTCTCTTTGCTAATTACGAATGAATCCGAATTACGAATTACTGTCGGATAAATTTCGTTTCCGCATAAGTCAACTATTTTAAGTTGCATTTCTCCCATTCGCAATTGGTTGAGGTTAGTGATTCGCAGGACAGTAGTTGTGCTAAATGGGTTCGGCTGGACAGAAATATTTTCAGAAATATATTCTTCATTCAATCCAAGAAAAGCAGAATTATCCACAAAGTTTGAAAAGGAAGAAGAGTAAAAATTGATAGGAGAAAAATTTGTTTTCAAAGAAGGATTGCAAACGTTTGTAGAAATTGCTTCGAGCGTATAATGAAGCAATCCGCCAGGTGCATTCATATCGGTATATGAATTCAACGAACTCTGAACGCTGTCAATCAAAACGGGAGGCTGAGAATTGTACTGTCGCCAGATTCTGAATTTCACTACAGGAAATCCTTCGGCATTATCCCAATTGAGGTTCCAAGTGTTTTGCATTCCAGAACTAACAGTGAGATGAATTGTTTTCGTTGCAAGGCTTTGAAACGATTCATTTCCGCACGAATCAATCATCGAAAGCTTGTACCTGGCAGCTACCTGATCAGGATTAGAAGATAAATCAGTATAGGTACTGAAATCATTTCTTCTAACATTTCCAATCACTGCGTAAATACCCGCAGACGTAGTTTCTTTATAAATATTATAAGAAATAACCGTAGGGTCAGTGGTTTGATCCCAAATGATCAAATTTTTTCCTAAAGTGCTATCCACTGTTACCATGCATATTGTTATTGGAGAAAACGCAATTGGCGGAGTAAATAATGGCCATTGCAACATATTCCCTGCACCATCCCATGCTTCAAAATAAATGTAGTGCGCTGAATCAATAGGATGAGTAAGGCAGTGATTTACTGTCTGTGTTGTATAACTTACAGATGGCGGACCTGCAAAGGTCCATTTATATGTGTAAGGAGGAGTTCCGCCACTAATATTCGCTGAAAAATCAAAACATGAATTGCAAGGCGCGGAGGCAGGCATCATGTAGAGAGTGGCGCTCATCTGGGCCTGTATAAACAAAACCGGGAATAAAAATAGAGTACTTATAATTTTTTTCATGATGGTTGTTTTTGTTTTATTGATTCACAAAACTAACCTATTATGAAATGACTAGCAACTACATGATGATGTAGGAGGAATTACTTTATCAACCCCAACCCTTCCATCGCTGATTTATCACCGGGAGAAACCAACAGTACTTTATTGAACAACACCTTTGCTTCGCGTGTTTTTCCGGTTTGGTAATTTGACCAGGCATACATGATGAGCGCATCGTAACCGAAAGGATACAGGTTCACTACTTTTTCCAAGTGCTTATAGGCGTTGGTGTAATCTTTTTTTCCGTAATAAATATTCCCAAGCTTATAATTAACGGATGTATTTTGCGGGTCAATCTCGAGCACTTTTAAATACTGAGCAGTTACTTTATCCCAATTGCCGAGTGCGGCAGCCGGATACACATACCCTAGTTTTGCCTCAATGGAATAGGGCATCAACATAATTGCCTTTTCATAATATGCCTGCGATTCGGTAAAGAGGCCTGCTTCGTAATTCAACCAGCCGAGACGCAAATTGATCTCGTATGATTTTTCATCATACACATTTTTTAAAAGCTTGATGGCTCCGGCATAATCAGCCACTGTTTCCTGCTGATAGCTCTGAGAAAACACAGTAGTCAAATTACCGGTTTGCGCTTCTGCAGAAAGAATTACTGCTGAAAGAATAAACGTAAAAAAAACTTTTTTCATAGTATAAATTTAAATCCTCCAATTATATTATTGTAGGAATAGTTAGTGGTTGAATTATTTTTAGGATGATTTTGTGTTTTATTTTCTGATTGGTAAAGCATATAAAAATTTACTTTTCGGGATAAAATAATAGTTCCCATAAAAGCAATGCGTGAAGAGGTGAGATCAAGGGAATTATTTACTACATATCCATTCATTTCACTGAGGTGATGCGCTTGGTTATACAAATAACTTGCCGATAAGATCAGTTTTGAAAAAGGAGTTGCACTCACAGAGGGGGAAAAGGCATATTTATACTCTTTCGAGATACTTTCCTTTTGCATATATCCAAGACAGGTAAAGGATAATTTATTATTCCCTAAAGGGAAAAAGTTCAACGAAATAGCCGCCTGAGTTTGAGTAATAGAATCAATGTTTGACCAAGAGCCTTCAACTCCAAAGCCAAATTTTGAGATGGATCGCATAATCGAAAGAGAGGTCAGATAATAAGAAGATGTTATTGGAGGCGGAACAAGAGAAGGTGGTGGATTATTACCATTGCCGTTTCCATTGCCATTCTGATGAGGAGGAGGCAAAAATGAAATGGTTCTGTTTATGAAATGGAATGCAGGTGAAACCAACCAGTTTTTGGAAACCGGTATGTTAGCAGATACATAATACTCTTTCTGATTAAAATTCTGAGGCTTCTGACGCTGATCAAAAATTGTAACCGCATGAAAAAGGGAAAGATCTCTGCCTACTCTGTTTACAATTCCGAAAAGCCCGTAAGCTGCATCGCTTGAAATAGCAAGATCGCTGATCCTTTTTAATCCGGCTTCTATAAATACAGATTCGATAAAAGGCAAATGGCCGGTTTTCATTTTTTTCGTCAGGGTCTCTGAGAATTTTTTGGATAGTTTACGCGCTTCATCGTATTGTGTGTTGGAGATGTAGCAGTAATATAAATATTCCATGAGTACATCTTCCGAAGAATTAAATGAATAGGCTTTCCAGAATTGTTTTTGGGCTTCGCGGTAATTTTTCTGCTCATAATAAGCAATACCCATCCTCAATCTCAGGTAATAGTAATCAAAACCTTTTTCAAGAGCCTTATTTCCGAATGCGATCAATCCACTCCAATTTTTGACTTGGTATAGATGGTAGGTGCTGTCTTCAATCATTTTCGAATTCAGAGAATCCTGAGCAAAAATATTTTTTGCAGCGAAAAAAAGAAATATAAAAATAATCAGCCGATACATTCTGCAGTAATAATTATATCTCCTTCTGTAACAGTGAAAGAAGATAATTTATTGTCTTTGACAGTTAAGATAAATTCTGTTTTTCGTTTCTCCATTCTACCCACTTTGGAGATCGCCTCCGAGCTTATCTCGATTTGAGTGGGATGCATCAGGTCATCTATTTTAGTAAACTTCATTTTATAATCCGCATTCAGATAAATGTAGAATGGAGCGATGAAATCCTGAATGACCTTTGAAAATCCCGAATAAAAATTCACGATCGGCAGGTGGTCTGTGAGTTCCATATCCTGATAATAGCCAAGCAGGATCTTATGCGCCCCCAAATAAAAATAATAGAGCAGGGATTTTTTATCTCCAATGAAATCCGTGAAGTAATGAAGTGTTTCATTGTTCACAAAATAAGCGGATGATTTTGTGGTGTGGCAATAGATATAGGATTGATTATATGCATCTACAAAAACCTCCCACCTCACCCCGCCAGCCTGACGGCTGTCACCCCTCTCCCCCGGGAGAGGGGAAAGGGGTGAGGTTGTAACATTAAAATTCAATTTCACACCGGGAATAAAATAAAATGCTTCCCTCAGCATTTTGGTCGTAAATATTTTTGAAACTGCTTGATTTTCCTCCGGGTAATCAAACGAATGGAAAAAATATCTTCCATATTGATGCCGGACATAATACGCAATAGGGTATTTCAACGTTTGAGACCCCACAAAAGGAGTTGCTTGCAGCTGAAAATGGATGTGAGGTTCGGGGGAACGGCCGGAATTTCCGCAATAAGCGATCACATCTCCTTTCTTCACATAACTTCCAACGGGCAGCATGAACGTATGTTTTTTGATGTGGGAGATCTTGCTGTATAAATATTCACTGTGCTTGATCACGATTGTATTTCCCCAATTATGTTCTGTATCTACTTTTCCAACAGCGTTATCTTCCACTTCGTCAATGATATTAATGATGTATCCTGCCGCGGGAGCCAAGATGGGGAGATTGTAGCAATAAAAATCCGTCACAGCAGTTCCGGGAATGCGGAAAGTCTTTTTCATTTCATCCGTCACTACAAAATCCCATGCATAGCGCCAGTCGGCTTTGTGTGTTTGCTTGCCCTCATGCCCCTGTGATACAAACCACTCTCCGAAAAAAGGAAAATGAATGTGAAAATAGGTGTCGTTCTTAAAACGCTCAAGCCTGTTATGATGTTTGTAAAGATTTTTTTCAGGGGAGAATTGCTGCAGCAGGACAAGGTCCAATTTTTTTGTTTCGCTGCGAAGATTTAACACGAGCAGCATTAACATCACAATACAGTTGAAAGGAAGAGTGAAAATGGGCAGCTGATAGATATTGAAGAAGTTAGAAAAGGCGCTGATGAAAATTCCGATTAGTGGCGTAATCAGAATGACAAGCAAATATGATTTCGCGGATGGGATAAGAAAAAACCCTCCGAGGGCAATGGCCGACAGAATAAAATTAAATCCAATAAAACTATACTGCATCTCGGTAACATTCCCCTGCACATAGTAGAAGAAAAAGTATCCTGTCAGAAATCCGATAAGCGAAAGAGAGAACGCAATGCGCGAGCAAATCAACAACCCTGTAGCAATTAACAATCCGGCAAGAATATTATATTGAAAAAAAATTGCCCCGAGTGATTTCAAATACACTTCAAGGAATAAAGGGATGGGGAAAGAATTTATTTGCTGATAAAAATTCACCAACCCTGCTCCGCCCAGGCTTGCAAGTTCATTGATAGTAAAAATCCCGCGTTCACTTAATCCGAGCGCAGAATAATTCCTTGCGCTTAGCAAAATGATCCACGCCACAATGAGAAATGGGAGGGAAAGAAAAGGGATTTTATTTTTCCACGTCAGCGATGCAATAGAGACCGTTGCAAGCAACGTAAGCAATGAAACCAAAACCAGGATGAGAAAAAAAGGAAGGTTAAGTTTAAAGTGAACTCCCAAAAGCAAACCAACCAGCAAACTGTTGAAGCCGTAAGCACCGCTTCGCATCTGCTCATTGTTAAAACCAAACCATTTCGTAAAAAGCGCGGTAATAATGACTGCAAGGAGTCCACTTACTCCGGTATAGGGGTCAATGAATGAAGCAAGTAACAGCAAAATACCGAACCAACGGTTATCCGAGAAAAATATCTGGGAGTAACTGTTGATTACGGACGAAAAATAATATTTCGTATGGTTTTTTATTTGCTCTTGCACAAATATATTTACAATTTAAATTCCTTCAAATGTTTTGGCATCATTTCTTCCGATTCAATAGAACTCAGAGTTTCCCGTTTACGAATAACATGCGCTTTCTCATCCAGGTCAATTAATACAATAGCGGGGCGCAGCGCAATGAATTGCATCCATTGTGTCATGTTATATGCCCCCACGGTATGCACCACCACATGATCATTCCTTTTCAGCGGAGGAAGAGTAACATTCTCACGGATCACATCAATGTTCATACACAAAGGGCCATACAGCACTGCATCTTCCGTATATTGACTGAATTCCTGAGCAGGAGAAATTTTATGATCATACCAGAACGAAGTAAACATTACGTTTACCCCGAAATCCATGATCGTTGCACGCCTTCCGTCAGATAAACGCTTATTCGAAATAACAGTACCCAGCAAAGATCCTGCTTCATCAATAAGTGCACGCCCAGTTTCCAGGATCAGCAAAGGTAATTCATCTTCCACAAATCCGGCATTGAGAATGGCCGTAGTGATAGCTTCAGCAAACTGATCGAACGAAGGAGAAGTGTCTTGTCCCTGCAAATACGAGCCTTTCAATGTGTTTTTAGATGCAAATCCGCCTCCCATATCGATGTACTGAATATTTTTTTTGAACTTCTTTTTTATGCCAAGTGCCAGATCGGAAAGCTTTGCTGCCGCAACTCCATATGCACTCGGAGCCAGCATGAACGTGCCGATATGACAATGCAAACCGACAAGATCAATTTTATCAGTAAGCATGATTTTATTGATCGCATCCCATGCCTGCCCGTTCTCATAATTAAAACCGAAGCGGTCCCACATCGGGTAAATGCCGGTGTCCATGTTCACGCGTATAGCCACTTTAGGACGTGCTTTCATTTCCGTAGCCAGTTCCTTGATCAGATACAATTCATCCAGATGATCGATGTGTATCATGGAATTATTCTGAATAGCAGACTTTAATTCCTCTTCTGTTTTATCCGGCCCGTTAAAAATAATTTTATTGCCAGGAACCCCGTTATTCAATGCTTTTTGGTATTCAAAGCCTGAAACCACTTCTCCCCAGGAGCCCATCTTATGAAAAACATTGCATACTGCATTCATGTAGTTCGTTTTGTACGACCAGGCAAACTGCACTTTCGGGTAACGGGTTTTGAAAGCACGGTTGGCATCCCGGTACGTCTGCTCAATGACACGCTGCGATATCACAAACAAAGGAGAACCGTATTTCTCAATGAGGTCTTTCACCGCATTTCCTTCAATGTGCGTAACCGGCGCATATTCCGTTCTTGTCCCGAATTTATTCATCACGCCTGTATTCAGGCGCTGGATGACAGGCCTTTCATATTGTAGTTTTTTCATAATTATGTTTTTATTTATTTAAAGCCACGAATTACACTAATTATCACGAATTGAATTAGTGCGAATTCGTGGAATTAGTGGCTATAATTCTCCCAGCGTTGAAATTTTTTCAAATTCATTTAAGCCGACAATCAGATCATATGAATAACGTATGAACATTTTGCCTACATCGTATTTTTTGTATGGCTTCACCGCTTTCCCGTTGAGTGCAAGTTTTATCAAGGCCTCAGGATGATTTTGTCCGCAGCCAACTGCGAGATATACCCATGCAGGGAAACGCGGATTTATTTCAAGCAAGTAATATTCCCCATCGACTGTCTTGATCATTTCAAGTTCCATTCCTCCTCTCCATTTTGTGGACTTAATAATTTTTTTTGTGGTATCAATCAGTTTTTTGTCATCCAGGGAAATTCCAGCCCAAGCTTTTCCTTTATCGGTTATGTATTGCTTGCGCATCGGCACCGCGCCTATTGTATTGCCTTTACCGTCCCCTATTGCGGTCACATTCACTTCAGATCCATAAACAAATTGCTGAATGATGATGGGTAATCCCCACTTGGCAGAAATCTTATTGAAATGTGTCGCTACCTGCTCAGGTGTATAAGCAACAGAAGCATCATAAAATTTTCCTTTCACCACCAGCGGATACGAAAATTCATTTCTAAGAGAAGGAATTTCATTTACACTAAAAATCATCCGGCTGTGAGGCACTTTCACTTTGTGCTTTTTTCCGAACTCTTCCAGATTTGCTTTCTGGCGGGATTCGAATTGATCTTCAGTGGGTAAGAACATTTTTATTCCGAAATCATCTCTTAACGTCTTTTCAAGTTTGATGAAATTAAAAAGCTCCGCATCGAAATTCGGAATGATTATGTCTATTTTCTCAACGGAATGAATATATCCAAGACGTGTAAGCAGGCTTTTTGTTCCGCTGGAAGGAAAGGGTATCTGATACGTTTTGTCGACCAGGTCGTGCATGTAAATACCCGGCTCCAAAGTTTCATAAGAAAGGCCGATGATGCGCACATCATACTCCTTGCTCTCGCGCAAGGCACGTATCACCGGAATTCCGGGCCCGGGACTGTCAATGGCATTGAGGCCGGTAACAGCTATATTAATTTTTTTTCGTTTCATCTTTTTGATCTACATCCATTAAATTCATTTTGGTCAGCATATTCATGAAGTCGTATAAGTCTTTTTCAAAACTGACTTCATCGGTCATGTAGGTCTTCAGCACATGGCTTTTGATGTCTTCATTCGATTTTCCTTCCTTCAGCATTTTAATGATCTCCATTCCAATAGGATTCGTGGAGAAAGAATCGCCCGAAGAAGGATTAAAGACAAAGCCTGTGTCGCTAAGCGCAATGTTTTTCTTGATGTTCATATGAATGATGTTGTTTTATGATACAAATGTGAGAGTTTGGCGCAAACCGGGTGTAATGGTTTAAAATAAAAATGTTATAAAATTCAGAAAATAGAGGAAAAACGAAACCGCACGAAAATACGAACGGAAAAACAGGGTGTTTATTTCAAAGTATCGAGGAAAGAGGCTTGCGGTCTTTGTGAAGGAGATTTTTGTATTCGCTCACAGACAAACCTGTTATCTGTTTGAACTGATTGCTGAGGTACTGAACACTGCTGTAACCCATCAAATAAGCCACTTCACTTAATGTCATCTCATCGTAACTGATCAGCTCTTTTATTCTCTCTATTTTGATCAGGATAATGTATTTCTCAAGTGTAGTGCCCGTCTTTTCAGAAAAAACCTTGCTGAGGTGAGTATAATGATGTCCGAGTTTCTCGCTCAGAAAATCCGAATTCCGGATAAGAGAATTTGCATTGCTGCCGTAAAAAATAAATTGTATCACAGATGTTTTTATCTGCTCTACCAATTGAGAGTCCTTATCATCGATAAGAGCGAAGCCGCTTCGTTTTAAAATTACGTTAATACCGTCTGAATTGATAAGCTGAGGATCAAAACTTACTTCGGCTTTGCCCAGCTCCACGTGATGCACCTGAATGAAGCCTGTTCTTCCCAACTCTTCCTGCACAATTCGAATGCAGCTGTTGCTCACCATATTTTTTATGTGTAGCGTGGCCTTTTTAGTGTTTAAAGTGGAGGGCTGCATCTTCCATGCAAAGGAAAGAAATTGCATGATAATACATGTTATAGCATTTCATAAATAAATTTTGAGTTTTAATTATTAAAACTCGCTTTTGTAAAAAGGAAAGGGGCCGGGTTCAGGAAACGAAGCGTAATTTCAAATCCACCCATACCCTGGCTGGCTGCTTTGAAATCGGAAACGTTAATGTCGTAACTCAGACCTATCTGATAGGCAGAAAACTCCATCACAGCTGCAATAACAGCCGCATCTTTATACCGGTAGTAGCCCCCTAAAGAAAATGCTGCACCTTTTACATACCCGGTATATTTTGAATCTTCTTTGAGCATATAACGAACAAGCGTTCCGAAAAGAAATTCGGTATTCGGAGTTTGCTTCGCATACATAACTCCGGGCACCAATGCAAAATTTGTATTGCTAATACCTATGATCCCGCTACCGTGGAGCATATAACGTAGACTCAGGCGTTCATTATTTCCGAAGAAAGAATAGGCAGGACGGTTCAGGTGCATGACCGAGGCACCGAGCACAATATCGCGCTGATCATTGCCACGCATGTAGCGCTCGTTCTTTCTGTAGGCATAAAAAAGTCCGCAGGAAAGATCAGGATAGATAATACTGCTGTTTGAAAAATTCTCTACCGGATTTGCACTGGGATCAAAACCTGTTGCTGATCCGGGCGAATATTGATTTTCCCAGGTAAGGCCGCTGTACGTAATGCTGCGCTGTACAATACCTGCCTGCAATCCTCCGCTGAGCATGCTTTCTTTACTGATCTGCACCTGGTATGCCAGTGAAAGATTTCCCTGCAAGGTGTTCATGTGCCCGTCCCCTGCCCTGTCGTTATATACACCAACACCCCAACCCAATCCTTTTTCGGTAACGGATTTGAAAAGAAGTGTGCGGGTCTTGGGACTGATCTGTTTCCAGCGTTTTTTTATTTTCTGATCGAACGAAAAACCAAAACTGTTGTAGGGCACCACACTGTTCCACTGATTGCGGTAAATAATTATTCCGCGTATCCATGCGGTGGTTCCCGCCTGCGCAGGATTTACCTGCAGAGGGGCTTGTGTGAACTGGGAGAAATGCATGTCCTGCGAATAACAGTAGACAGTAGACAACCCGCCTGCCAACATTAAAATCAAACGAAGTCGGGCAGGTAGACAGTAGGCAATCAACAGCCAAAGAAAAAGTAAGTTGTGTTTCATCGTTTATCGCAGCAAACTGATATTGCCCTTCTTTTTAATTTTTGTTCCGTCTTTCAAGGTTGCGTTCAAATAATATGCAAAGACAGCTGTGTCTTCCAGTTTTCCGTTATAGGTTCCATCCCAGCTGAATGCTACACTGATTCCTTCAAAGATCCTTTCTCCCCAGCGATTATAAACGGCTACTTCAAAATCCTGAATGCAAT
>JAHEYK010000021.1 GCA_023251625.1 Bacteroidota bacterium | reverse complement strand
GTATTTCTTTGAATGCAGAAATGAATTTGAGCTATCGGTTTTGATGTTCTTGTAGTTTTGTGCCATCCTCATGTGCCCCTGATGTGATTTCTTGTATTGTTAATGCATTTGAAAAGAATTAAAACATATGATTCTCCCTTCAACATTGCAGTACTTGCTGCCGGCCTGGGTTTTTTTATTGATGCATTTGATCTTTTTCTCTTTAATGTATATCGTGTTCCCTCATTGAAGGAATTAGGGCTATCAGATCAAGATCTGACTGCAGCAGGAGAAAAACTATTGGCCCTGCAAATGGCCGGTATGATGTTGGGAGGAATAATTACCGGTGTGATCGCTGATAAAAAGGGCCGTGTAACAGCATTGTACGGATCTATTGTTTTATATTCCCTGGCCAATATTGCGAATTCATTTGTACACGATGTAAATACCTATTCTGTAATTCGGTTTCTGGCAGGTGTTGGCCTTGCCGGAGAACTTGGTTCAGGGATCACGTTGGTAGCGGAAAGCATGTCGGTGAGCAAACGCGGCTACGGAACTATTCTGGTTGCAACGCTCGGTGCTTTAGGGGCTGTAACTGCCGGGCTCGCAGGCGATTTTTTACCCTGGCGCCAGGCATTCTTTGGAGCGGGCATTGCGGGCTTTCTTTTGCTCTTGATGCGGGTAAGATCTATGGAGACATCTTTGTTCATTGAAACTAAAAATAGTGCCGAAGCAAAAGGATCTTTTAAACTTTTGTTCTCATCAGGAAAGAGAACATTCAAATACATTGCCTGCATTTTAATGGGCGTACCTATTTGGTATAGTGTAGGATTACTTATAACCTTATCGCCCGAAATAGCCAGATTGCATCACATTGATGGGTTAAAGCTTTCAACTTGTTTTATTTTGTTTCAGGTGGGTATTGCATCCGGCGACCTTTCCAGCGGAATATTAAGTCAGGTATTTAAAAGTCGAAAAAAGATTTTACTGTCGTTTATGGTGTTTGCCATTTTATCAACAGTGTATCACTTCATTAGAATTGGCAACAGTGAGAGTTTGGTTATAACATCATTTTTAATGGGCTTAGGCTGTGGGTATCTTTCAGTTTTTGTCACGGCTACAGCCGAGCATTTTGGCACTAACCTGCGTGTAACGGTTACAGCAACCGTCACCAATTTTATGAGAGGGGCAGTTACCTTGCTAATTCCGTTGCATCAGGGTATTGAATATTATTTTAACATAAGCTTAACACGCGGACTGGCGATAACAGGCTGTATTGTATGGGTGCTGGCTGTTTTGTCAGTGATATTTCTTCCTGAAACATTTGGAAAACCGCTGAACTATAATGAAAAATAAGTAATGGCTCAGTTTCGCTGGCTTTGTGGTTTCTGTATTTTCAACAGCCTTTAACCACAAAGGACACGAACCTGCCTAGAGGCATGCAGGGATACAGCCCGCAAAGGTCACAAAGAATGAAACTGAGTCACAACTAAAAAATAATGCAATATAATTTCAGAGGAAGTGATTATATCTCTTCGTTCATAATGATATAGAATTCGTAAATTTGTTGTTACTATGAAACTATTACAAGGAAAAACAGCCATCATTACAGGCGCATCGCGCGGCATTGGCAGAGCCATTGCTAAAACGTTTGCAGAGCAGGGAGCCAATGTGGCTTTCACCTATCTCGCTTCCGCAGAAAAAGCACTGGAGCTTGAAAAAGAACTTGATGCTTTTGGTGTAAAAGTAAAGGGATACCAGTCAGATGCAGCAAATAATAAAGCATGTGAAGACCTGGTAACAGCAGTTGTAAGTGAATTTGGCACCGTGGATGTGCTGGTGAACAATGCAGGTATTACCAGAGATAATTTACTCATGCGCATGAGCGAGGCTCAGTGGGATGAAGTAATGAGCGCAAATCTTAAGTCTGTTTTTAATCTAACCAAAGCCATTCAGCGCCCCATGTTAAAAGCAAAGAAGGGCAGTATCATTAATATGACCTCCATTGTGGGCATTGAAGGCAACGCAGGACAAGCCAACTATGCTGCTTCTAAAGCAGGCATTATCGGTTTTTCTAAATCGATTGCACAAGAGCTTGGTTCACGAAATATTCGCTGCAATGCTGTAGCTCCCGGATTTATCTCAACTGAAATGACTGCCAAGCTAGATCCTAAGGTGGTGGAAGGCTGGATGGAAGATATTCCGCTTAAACGTACAGGTACTGCTGAAGAAGTTGCTAACCTGGTGATGTTCCTGGGTTCAGACCTTTCTTCCTATGTTACAGGGCAGGTGATCAGCATCTGTGGAGGAATGCATACATAAATACAATGGTTAATGTATAATGTGAACTACCCGCCTTATTTGTATTTCCATTAACCATTAAACATTTTCCATCAACCATAAGATATGAGTGCCTCAATATATTCCGATTATCCTTTATGGTTTTTTTCTTTCTGTATTCTTGCAGGAGCCGGATATGCGTTTGTTCTCTACAGAAATGAAAAGCGTTTTAATGAAGCTCCCGGGTGGCTAAGAGGGTCTCTACCCGTACTTCGGTTTGCAGCGGTAACATTGATCTCATTTTTTCTGCTCTCTCCGCTTCTGAAAAATATTTCCCGTATCGTGGAAAAACCCATCATCATTTTTGCTCAGGATAATTCAGGTTCGGTGGTTGCGGGCAAAGATTCAGCTTTCTACAGAAAGGAGTATTTGAAAAATGTTTCAGAATTTATTTCAACGCTTGCAGATAAATACGATACAAATATTTATTCTTTCGGAGATCAAATAAGTCATGGAACTGCATTTGACTTTAAAGAAAAGCAAACAGATATGGCTTCCTTGTTCGATGATATCCAAACCAGATTTTCCAATAGAAATGTGGGGGCAGTCATTATTGCTTCTGATGGGCTTTATAACAAAGGACAAAATCCACTATATGCTTCGTCCCGGAATAAATTTCCTGTTTATACGATAGTGCTCGGAGATACAGCAGTGAGAAAGGACCTGGTACTTTCAAAAGTACTTTCCAATCGGATGGCCTATCTTGGCAATAAGTTTCCGATAGAAATTCAAATCAATGCCCGGGAGTTGGGAGCGAAGACTTTTACCTGTACTGTTTCTAAGGGGAAAGATATTTTGTTCACTCAGCAAATGGTTATTTCCGGAAATAATTTTTCCGCTACTATTCCCGTGCAGCTGGATGCTAAAGAGGCAGGAGTGCAACGCTATACGGTCAAACTTTCGAATGTAGAGGGTGAAGTGAGCTATGTCAATAACACCAATGACATTTTCATTGATGTGCTTGATGGCAGACAAAAAATATTGATTCTTGCCGATGCCCCTCATCCGGATGTTGCGGCCATTAAAAATACCCTGGAGAGTAATGACAATTACGAAGTGAATTCATTTATTGCAGGGGATATGGATAAGTCTCTTGCAGGTTATAATCTTGTAATATTGGACCAGCTGCCCTCCGGAAAGAATCCTCTTCAGAAAATTCTTGCCGATATTGCAAAAGAAAAAATATCTGTATTGTATGTCTTGGGAAATCAAGTATCTGCCTCCGTATTTAATAATGCTCAATCGGATATAAGTATTCCCGTGTCCGGAGGGAAAGTGAACGATGTGCTTCCGGTTATTTCAAAGGGTTTTTCTTTGTTCACTGTGAGCGATGCATTTAAAAATTATTCTTCAAAATTTGCCCCGCTTGAATGTCCGTTTGGCAATTATAAAACCAATTCTTCGTCCTCCGTTCTCTTCAATCAAAAGATCGGCTTAGTAGAGACCCAACAACCACTTGTTCTTTTTACCCAGTCAGGCGAAAAGAAGACAGGGATCATCTGCGGAGAAGGTATCTGGAGATGGAGAATGCAGGATTTTGCAGAACACAATAATCAGGATATCTTTAATGAATTTATTGATAAAACTGTACAGTATCTATCAGCTAAAATTGATAAAAGTTTCTTTCGCATCATTTCTAAAAACCATTTTTATGAGAATGAATCGGTTGATCTTGACGCGGAGGTCTACAACGACAGCTATGAACTCATCAACGAACCTGAAGTAAGTATTACGATCACGAATGGGGATGGAAAAAAATTTCCTTTCAGCTTTAATAAAACATCCAATGCATATCGCCTGGCTGCCGGAAACTTCCCGGTTGGTAATTATCGCTACGAAGCAAAAGTGAAAGTAGGAGTAAAAGTATATTCTGAGCATGGCGAATTCAGCGTAGCGCCTTTGCAGGCTGAAATTACCAATACTATCGCAGACCATCAATTACTCTATGCCCTGGCAAAGAAGAGCGGGGGAGAGATGGTGTATCCCGGCCAACTGAATAAACTTGAACAACTGCTGAATGCAAGGGAGGATATAAAACCGGTATCTCACAGCGAGAAAAAACTATCGGATATGATCAACCTGAAATGGATATTCTTTTTGCTCGTATCTTTGATCTCGCTTGAATGGTTTATTCGTAAAATTAATGGAGCATATTAAAACCGTCATTGCGAGCGAAGCCCCGCCTGCCGGACGGGCAGGGAAGCAATCTCAGAAAGTTTTTGCAGATTATTTCGGGCGAATTTCCGCGGTAATGATGCAATAAAAATAAATTATGAATACATTGTTTGTCATCATCATATCCATTATCCTCATTGATTTCTTATTTGCTAAAATTCTGGATTTCTTGAATCTGAAAAATCTTTCTCCCGAAATCCCGAAAGAAGCAGAAGGCATGTACGATGCTGAGAAATATAGAAAATCACAGGAGTATTATAAGGTTAATCATAACTTTTCTATGATCACAAGTGCTGTTACTTTAGCTGCCATGCTTGGGATGCTATTTCTCAATGGTTTTGCTTATTTGGATTCATTCGTGAGGCAGTACACTCAGAATCCGATCTCGATGGCACTTATATTCTTCGGAATACTTGGTTTTGCTTCTGATATTATGAACTTGCCTTTCACCCTTTACCAAACATTTGTCATAGAAGAAAAATTCGGTTTTAATAAAACATCTGTTAGAACATTTATTGGAGATAAATTGAAAGGATATTTGCTTGCCTTGATCGTAGGTGGGGGATTATTGTCGCTCATCATCTGGATATACCAGTCAACCGGACAATATTTCTGGCTTTTTGCGTGGGCAGTGATCTCCTTCGTTACCATTTTTATTACCATGTTTTACACCACATTCCTAGTTCCGATATTCAATAAATTAACTCCGCTTCCTGAAGGAGAATTAAGAACTGCCATTGAGGAGTATTGCAAAAAAGTTGGCTTTAAACTCAACAATCTTTTTGTGATCGATGGTTCGAAACGTTCTGCAAAGGCAAATGCATATTTCAGCGGGTTGGGGGCAAAAAAGACAATTGTACTGTATGATACCTTGATAGAGAAGCACAGCACAGAAGAACTTGTTGCTGTACTGGCGCATGAGGTGGGTCATTATAAAAAGAAACATACCCTGACAGGAACTATTCAGGGAGTTGCGCAAACCGGAGTGATGTTGTTTATTATGTCTTTGTTCCTGGGTAATCCGGAACTTTCAAAAGCATTGGGTGCCACAGCAAGCAGCTTCCATTTGGATATCCTGGTATTTGGACTCCTGTATTCTCCACTTTCTGAGATACTGGGTATTATTTCAAATATCATTTCACGGAAACATGAATTTGAAGCTGATGCATATGCGAAGGAGACTTACAGTGGTCCCGCCCTTCAAACTGCTTTAAAAAAATTATCGGTTGATAATCTTAGTAATCTCAAGCCGCATCCTGCGTACGTATTTGTGCATTATTCGCATCCCCCGGTATTGCAGAGGTTGAAAGAGTTGAGTTGAAATACATTTCTTCTATATTTGCTTCATGAAGATAATCTACAGGTTTTTATTTCTGCTTGTAATTTTATACAGTTCCTTTTTGAACGCTCAAACAGGAAATGTTTTGATCAACCAGAAGCTCCTTGCAAACAAAGATGATAATGCCATTTTTGAAAAGGCAGAATCTCTTTTTCAGGAAGATAATTTAATAGAGTCATTGCCGTATTATCAGAACCTCATTGAAAAATACCCTGATGACGGCTATCTCATGTACCGTTTGGGAATTTGCTATTTATTACGAAGTGATGTTCCTGAGAAATCACTGCAATACCTGAAGAAAGCAAGCGAAATGCAGCTTCCCATCCCTGATCTGCCATTTCATTATGGCCGTGCCCTGCATTTGAACTATCTGTTTAACGATGCGATCGCCCAGTTTCAAAAATTCATTGACTCTAAGCCGAGTACCAAGCTGTCGGATAAGGCTAAATTATATATTGAGTATTGTCGGAATGCCAAAGAGCAGATCGCGCTTCCTTCGGACGTAGATATTAAAAATATCGGAAAGGATATTAATTCCACTTCTGCTGAGTATGTCCCGGTGATCTCTTCGGATGAAGCCTTTATGATATTTACCTACAGAGGCCAGCGTTCAACAGGAGGTTTGCAAAGTATTTACAAGGATTATAAAGTATTGCCGGATACGATGAAGCAATATTACGAAGACATTTTTTATTCTTACAAAATAGGTAGCCACTGGCTGGTTCCTGATCCTATCGGGGAAAATATCAATACCAAATTTCACGATGCTGCCGTGGCGCTTTCGGCTGACGGACAGAAATTATTTATTTTCAAAAGCACTTCAAAGGACAATGGAGATATATACATGAGTCGGCTGGAAGGTAATATGTGGACAACGGCCGTACCTCTGGATAAAAATATAAATACAAATTCCTGGGAAGGCAGTTGCTCGCTTTCTTCGGATGAAAAAACACTTTATTTCTCCAGCGAACGTCCGGGCGGGTTAGGAGGGAAAGATATCTGGAAGTCGGAATTACAACCGGATGGGACATGGGGGAAAGCTGTTAATCTGGGGCCAACCATTAATTCTTCATACGATGAAGACGCTCCTTTTATTCATGCGGATGGTAAAATGCTTCATTACAGCACCAACGGAAAGAAAAGTATGGGAGGTTATGATGTATTCCGCACCTACTTACAGCCTGACGGTACCTGGTCTAAACCGCAGAACATTGGATATCCTGTGAATACGGTGGATGACGACATCTATTATGTGGTGACTGCCGATGGAACAAAAGGCTACTATTCCTCTGCGCGTGCAGGTGGTTTTGGTATGCAGGATATTTATCAAGTGAAACCCGGAGTTACCGGAAAGAGGAATGCGCTTGTTTCCATTAAAGGAACTATTATGCTTGATGATCTGCCTGTGAAGGCAAAGGTGCGTGTTAAGAATGCAGATGCTGATAAAGAACAAGGTGAATACCTTTCCAACTCATCCACCGGAAAATACCTGATCAATCTTCCAACCGGGTGTAATTATAAGATATACTATTCAGCTGAAGGGACCAATGACGAGCAGATAAAATCATTCAATACTACTAATATTGATTTTTATCTGGAAGCAACCATTGATGTTTCTTTTTATACGAGTGATGTGATCGCAAAGCGGGCCAAGAACAAGCTTGCTATTTTGAATAAGGATGGTTCTATTTTTAAAACATCTACTCAAACCCGCGATGGACGATTTATCTTCAACTACCTGCCCCCAGAGGAAGATGTTATGTTCAAGTTATCGGGTGAAGATGTTGAGTTTACCAATAAGGTGGTGCTTTCTGTTTCCGGGATTCAGAAAATACTGTTACGCTGCAAAGATAAATTTTTCAGATATGATTATATGTGCCCTGCATTTAGCCACTTATCTGAAATGCCAAGCGTGGACTCCATACAGGGAAAATTCGATGCAAGTAAGATGACCTACCCTGAAATAGTAGATAAATTTGGGAAGTATACTGCGGAAGGCATGTATTTTACAGTTCAGGTTGGCGCTTATTTTGAAGCGCATAATTTTAATTATGCTCATCTTGTTTCTGCCGGCAAGATAGAAACAAGGAATTACAACGATGGGATCACACGGTTTACAATAGGTACATTCAGCTCGCTTGTTGAGGCTGAAGAAATGAGAAAGAGGATTGTAGCGCTGGGTGGAGAAACCACCGATGCATTCGTACTCGCAGCTTACAAAGAGCAGAGAGCACTTCTCAAAGATCTTGCAGAGAGCAATTTTTACAATAAGAAATAATTATTTCTTTCGCTGTAAAACCTTTTCTACGGCTGCCACCACATTGGGAGTGTCAATTCCGTATTTCTTCATCAGTTCATCGGGCTTTCCGCTTTCACCGAAAGAATCGTTTACGGCAACCATCTCAATGGGAGTAGGGAGTTCGTTCGCTAGTAATTGAGCGATGCTGTCGCCTAAGCCACCGTTGCGCTGGTGTTCTTCTGCCGTAACTACACATTTTGTTTTTCTTACTGATTCAAGGATCGCTTTTTTGTCGAGCGGCTTAATGGTGTGAATATTTATCAGCTCACATGAAATCCCTTTTGCTTCCAGGATCTCGCAAGCTTCTATAGCTTTCCATACCAGATGACCACATGCAAAGATCGAGACATCTTTTCCTTCGTTCAGCAGCTGTGCTTTACCAATTTCAAAGGGAGTAGAGGAGTCCGTGAAATTCGGAACTGCCGGCCTGCCGAATCTCAGGTAAGCAGGGCCGTGATGTTTTTCAAGGGCGATGGTAGCTGCTTTGGTTTGGTTGTAATCACAGGGAACGATCACGGTCATGTTTGGCAGCATTTTCATCAAGCCAATGTCTTCCAGGATCTGATGGGTTGCCCCGTCTTCTCCTAGGGTCAAGCCAGCATGTGAGGCACATATTTTTACGTTCTTATCTGAATACGCAACGGATTGCCTGATCTGATCATAAACTCTTCCGGTAGAAAAATTGGCAAACGTTCCTGTAAAAGGAATTTTTCCTCCAACTGTTAATCCTGCAGCAGCGCTGATCATATTGGCCTCGGCCACTCCGCATTGAAAAAAACGATCGGGAAATTCTTTTTCGAATGCATCCATTTTCAGAGAACCAGTGAGGTCAGCACAAAGCCCAACTACGTTTGGGTTTTTTCTTCCGAGTTCAAGAAGTCCTGCTCCGAAGCCTGAACGTGTATCTTTTTTTTCTGTGTAAGGGAATTTTTTCATCATAAGTTATGTATTAATCAATTTTTACTTGAGTAGTTACGTTGGAATCAATACTGAATTTTTTTTCAATAGAATAAACAGTTTCCTTTGCAGTCAGAGGTCTGTAAATAATTCTGTATTTGCCGGGCTGCAATACAAGTGCCTCCTGCATGGCGTTAGTATTTAAATTGCAGACCCATTCGAGCTGGTTTTTGTTTTCAAGATAAATGCTCGATGGGCCGGCACCCGGTTTGTATATGGCGGCAGTTCCTGCCTGTGGAATTTCAATGGTAGTAGTTTTACTCTGAGTGATCTCTACGTTGTTGAATTTGATCCTGGGGAGGGATAATATTTCCAGGTCATATTTTCCAACTAAGAATTTATCATACGTGTTAAAATTAAGTACATGTAAGGTCTGCATCTCTCCCTTTTTCCGGACGATACATTCAAGTTCTCCGTAGGTGCTAATGCCTTTATCGCCCACCTTCACATATAAATAACCCTGGGGACAATCAGCCGGAATGATGTTGTGTTTACCGGGAAGGATTTTAATTCCTGTCTTTACCACCTCCGGAATGGTATGCACCACCATCTTGTAGGTGTTAATGGGATCAATAAAGATTGTGTCTGGATTTCCCCAGGCATTCAACGTGTGCATGAAGTTGTAGCGGATGGCTCCTGAAAATTCATCGTAGAAAGTAACAGCCACATCTGTTTCAGTAGGCTTTTTAGTTATATCCAGAAGATTCACCTGTGCAGTAGTATTGTTGAGTGCCTGTGCCACCACCATGTTCAGGATATTTTTGAACCCGGATTCTGAAGAGGCGTCATAATATCTTCCTACACATTTAAAGGCATCGGCAAATTTTACATCCAACCCGATACCGATCACAAAGGGTTTGATCATAACCCCTTTCTTCTGAAGTTCGAGTGAAACGGCACAGGGATCGCCATTACATTCTTCAATGCCATCGGTGATGAGGATAATTACATTTCTCGAGTTTTTGTCTGCAGGAAAATCAAAAGCAGATCTGCCCAGGGAATAAGCAATAGGTGTAGTTCCGGTTGGAGTGAGTGAATTGATGACCTTTTTCATTTTAGGGACACTTACCAAGACAGGACCAAATGGCACTTCGAGTTTTGAGTCCTCACAATTCACAGGCCCCGGCCATAAAGAGAACTGATGCCCGTAGCAGCGCAAAGCAATTTCCAGGTCAGGAGAGGTGCTGTTGTATAAACTGTCGAGGAACTCCGACATTAACTTTTTAGCTATCTCTATTTTCTTTCCGCTGTGCCAGTCGCCAAACATGCTGAAGGAATCATCAAAGACGAATAAAAGGCGGGTTTTCTGAGGAGTAGGCTGTGCTTTCGCAGAATTAAAAATCGAAAAGGAAAAATTAAAAAGGAAAAAGAGAAAAACAACCTTAAGCTTTAAACTTGGAGCCTTGAACTTCATTTCAATAGTCTCCCAGCGTTTCAGGTAATTGTGCAAGCGCTTTCTGAAGTTGTTCATCGTTGGGAGCTATTCCATGCCATTTGTGAGTGCCTGCCATGAAATCAACCCCAAAACCCATGGAGGTCTTCATCAGGATCATTACAGGCTTTCCTTTTCCGGTATGTTTTTTTGCTTCTTCTATAACGGAAATAAGCTCTTCAATATTGTTTCCATTAGCTTGCAATACATCCCATCCAAAGGAGGTCCATTTTGCGTTTAAATCGCCAAGTGGCATAACCTTATCTGTCGGACCATCAATCTGTTGGCCATTCCAATCTATAGTAGAAATTAAATTATCGATCTTATGTGCAGAAGCAAACATCGCTGCTTCCCATATCTGACCTTCCTGGATCTCTCCATCCCCATGAAGACTGAATACTAATCGGGAATCCTTATTTAATTTTTTGGCCAGAGCAGATCCGCATGCCACCGACATCCCCTGACCCAGTGAGCCGGAAGCCATTCTTATTCCCGGTAATCCTTCGTGAGTGGTTGGATGTCCCTGCAATCTTGAATTTAATTTGCGGAATGTTGCCAGTTCTTTTTTTGGAAAATATCCTGCATGTGCAAGCACGCTGTACCATACCGGAGAGATGTGTCCGTTCGAAAGAAAAAAAAGATCTTCACCAACTCCGTCCATGGTGAATTTTTTCGCATCATGTTTCAGAAAATGAAAATACAGGGCTACAAAAAATTCTGTACAGCCTAATGATCCACCCGGATGTCCGGATTGGCAGCCGTGCACCATTCGTACGATATCCCGCCTTACCTGCGAGCCTATTTTTTTCAGTTCGTCTGTAGATTTACTCACAGTAGATATTGTTTTTTGTCTTGCCTGCACCAGCGTTTCTGCAGACGAAGAAGAGGAGAGGGTTTCAGTTGTCATAATCACCAACAAAAATAAGTAAATACAATTCTATAATCAGAATGTTGAAAAACAGATTTTATGTTGATAAGTGCGTCATTGCGAGCGAAGCGAAGCAATCTCAGTATTCCATGAGACTGCTTCGGTCGTTCCTCCCTCGCAGTGACGACTTCCTGTTCATAACTCTGTGAATTTCTCATTTTTCATTTTTCGATTCTGTGCACGATGGAAACTAACTTTGTCGTCCTATGGGATTAAAATGCGGGATCGTTGGACTGCCCAATGTAGGCAAGTCCACATTATTTAATTGCCTCACGAATGCGAAAGCGCAGGCAGCGAATTTTCCTTTTTGTACGATCGAACCGAACATCGGTGTGATTACCGTGCCGGATGAACGGCTCACGAAACTTGCTGAGTTTGTACATCCTGAACGAGTGGTGCCTACCACTGTAGAGATCGTGGACATCGCAGGACTGGTGAAAGGTGCCAGTAAAGGGGAAGGACTGGGAAATCAGTTCCTGGCAAATATACGCGAGTGTGATGCCATTATTCATGTACTGCGCTGCTTTGACGACCCGAATGTGGTGCATGTGGATGGTTCTGTTAATCCGGTACGGGATAAAGAAGTAATAGACATAGAACTTCAATTAAAAGACCTGGACAGTGTGGATAAGAAATTAGGCCGCGTACGGAATACAGCCAAAGCCGGAGTAGACAAAGATGCTAAGAAAGCTTTTGAAGTGCTGACCGTTTACAAAGCGCATCTCGAAGCAGGGAAGTCTGCCCGCTCTGTCCAGGGCGTAAAAGAAGAAGATAAAATTCATGTTGCAGATCTGCAATTGCTCACTGCCAAGCCTGTGCTGTATGCCTGCAATGTAGATGAAGCTTCTGTGAAAACAGGAAATAAATATGTGGAGCAGGTAAAGGTGCTTGTGAAAGATGAAGACGCTGAAGTGGTTTTCATTGCAGCTGCCATTGAAGCAGATATCGCCCAGTTGGACAGTTTTGAAGACAGAAAAACATTTTTGGCAGACATGGGATTAACTGAGCCGGGAGTGAACATACTTATTAAGGCGGCTTACCGACTTTTGAACCTGCAGACTTATTTCACGGCAGGAGTGCAGGAAGTCCGCGCCTGGACCATTACAAAAGGAATGACTGCTCCCCAGGCTGCAGGAGTGATCCATACCGATTTTGAAAAAGGGTTTATCCGCGCTGAGGTAATAAAGTATAATAATTTCATTACTCTGGGCTCAGAAGCTGCCTGTCGCGATGCAGGAAAATTATCTCAGGAAGGAAAAGAATATGTGGTAGGCGATGGTGATGTAATGCATTTTAAATTCAATGTATAGATTGGAACTGACAACAAAAGATAACCTGATATCCATTGCAGCAGTTTTAGTGGCTGCAATACCCGGATTTATAAGCGGGTATTTTATCTGGAAAAAATACAAGAGCGTTTTATTCTCTATGGTTGGATTTTTTGCGACAGTTATTTTTATTTGCTTGTTCTACATATTTATTTTCCTGTTCACACACAAATGATATCATCTATTATAACTATTCAATACTAGTACTATGGCAAAAGACCCTAAATACAACGAAGACAGTATTAAGTCGCTGGATTGGAAAGACCACATCCGTTTTCGCCCCGGTATGTACATTGGCAAACTAGGGGATGGTTCTTCGATGGATGACGGAATTTATATCCTGCTGAAAGAATCACTGGACAATGCGGTGGATGAATTTGCTATGGGCTTTGGAAAGAAGATCGATGTAAGTATCAAAAATAAAATGGTGACCGTGCGTGATTACGGCCGCGGTATTCCCCTGGGAAAAGTAATGGACTGCGTAGCAAAGATCAATACCGGCGCAAAATACGATTCGGAAGCGTTCAAGAAATCAGTCGGACTGAATGGAGTTGGAACAAAAGCAGTGAATGCCCTTTCGTCCACTTTCAAGATACAATCCGTGCGGGAAGGGAAAACCAAAGTGATTGAATTCATACGAGGTGCTGTAGAGAAGGACTCGAAGATAGTTTCGAGCGATGATAATGATGGAACTACAGTTATATTCACTCCCGATGAAAAAATGTTCCCGAACTTCAAATTCCTCAATGAACACGTGGAGAGGATGCTTTGGAACTATGCATACCTGAATCCGGGGCTTGTTATTAATTATAACGGACAAAAAATTGTTTCCGAAAAGGGATTAGAGGATCTTTTGACAAAAGAGATTACAGGAAAAACGGTTGCTCCTATCATTCATCTTAAAGGAGAGGACATGGAAGTTGCGCTGACCTATTATGACAATAGGTATGGTGAAGAATATTATTCTTTCGTGAATGGTGCACATACAACACAAGGTGGAACGCATCTGGTTGCTTTTCGTGAAGGCGTGGTCAAGACGATCCGTGAATTCTATAAAAAAGAATTTGATGTGGCGGATATCCGCAATGCCATCGTAGCAGCGGTCAGCATAAAAATTCAGGAGCCGGTCTTTGAATCTCAGACCAAAACAAAGCTAGGTTCCCAGGAAATGGGTCCCAAAGGCCCGAGTGTGAAATCGTTTGTAAGTGATTTTCTTAAAAAGGAACTGGATGGTTACCTGCATAAGAACTCTGAAGTGGCCCAACTTATTCTTGAGAAGATCATTATGTCTGAGAAGGAGCGCAAGGAGATGTCAGGTATTCAAAAAATTGCGAAGGACAGGGCCCGCAAAGCAGCCTTGCACAACCGCAAACTTCGTGATTGCCGCTCCCATTTGAATGGCAATGACGAGAAAAGATTGGACACCACTCTTTTTATCTGCGAGGGAGATTCTGCGAGCGGTTCCATCACCAAAGTGCGCGATGTGAATGTACAGGCGGTATTCAACCTGAAAGGAAAACCTTTGAACTCTTTTGGACTGACGAAAAAGATCGTGTACGAGAACGAAGAGTTTAATTTACTACAGGCCGCACTGAACATTGAAGAGAGTCTGGAAAACCTTCGATACAACCAGGTAGTTCTTGCCACTGATGCCGATGTGGACGGAATGCATATTCGTTTGTTGCTTATTACTTTCTTTTTGCAATTCTTTCCTGACCTCGTGAAAAATGGTCACTTATATATATTGCAAACCCCTCTTTTTCGTGTAAGAAATAAAAAAGAAACTATTTATTGTTATTCCGATAAGGAAAGACATAGTGCGATTTCTAAATTAGGACCCAAACCTGAGATCACACGATTCAAAGGATTGGGAGAAATATCACCGGATGAATTTAAAAACTTTATAGGAGAAGATATGCGCTTGGAGCCTGTGATCATTGATCATAAAACAAAAATCGAACAAATGTTGTCTTATTATATGGGAAAGAACACTCCTGAAAGACAGGAGTTTATTATTGATAATCTGAG
This sequence comes from Bacteroidota bacterium, assembly GCA_023251625.1. GTDB lineage: Bacteria > Bacteroidota > Bacteroidia > Palsa-948 > Palsa-948 > Palsa-948. The sequence continues at coordinate 15,145 of JAHEYK010000021.1, read as the reverse complement.
AGTGGAGAAGGACCTGATTAACGAAGAAACCTTATAATGGCATTTTTAGATAGTTGGGAAGAAGAGTTAAATGATTTTGTGAAAAAGTATTATCAAGCCTTTTTTACAAAGAATGGATTTAAGTTTTTAAAGAAAGAAGCAGGGCAGGGAGGAGGATTGATGATCTTCTCTGATTCAGATATTCTTGTTGAAATGGTTAATAATAAAGGCCGATTTGTAATTAAAGTTGGCAAGGTGGAAGGTCAGTATTGGGGATTAGATATGATCAAAGCCTATTTTAAAATTGTTGATTACAGAATAGATGAGGACGATACCATCAACCGTAAGAAAGCTTTGTTGGATGGGTTTAAACAGGATGACTATTCAGGCAATGCAGCTTATCTGGCAAACAATTTCAATAAAATGAAGGATATATTCTCATCGAAAAAATACGATGAGATAAAACTACAATTAGAGAAACTCAGTTTGGAAAAATTAAAATACGCGTAAGCATTTTTTTATCCTATGGCAAAGAAAAAAGATAAGCACGACAGAAGCTCCGTAGGAGCTAAACCTTAATAGAACAGATAAACGAGTTAAAAATAGTGCTCCGTAGGAGCACAACAATACAAGCAATGCCAAATACCTACACGCAATTATATACGCATATTGTTTTTGCTGTTAAAGGACGCAACAGCGTTATTCATAATGATTGCAAGGATAGAATATACAAATACATTTCCGGCATAATCTCAAATTTGAATCAGAAATTATATATTATAAATGGAATGCCTGATCACATTCATATTTTGGTAAGCATGAAGCCATCCTTTGCGTTATCTGATCTGGTAAAGGAAATCAAAGAACATTCTACTAAATTCATCAATAACGAGAAGTTGATCGCAGGTAAATTTCAATGGCAGGAAGGTTTTGGGGGCTTTTCTGTTTCTCATTCGCAATTAGATGTTGCAATTAATTATATAAAGAACCAGGAAGAACACCATAAGAAAAGAACATTCAAAGAAGAATATCTTGAGATGCTGAAAAAATATTGTGTGGATTATAATGACGCATATTTGTTTGAATGGATGGAAGAAGAACGTTCCGCTCCTATGGAGCGGTGACTGTTGTGGTTGCATAGCTATTAATGTTGAGTCCCTACGGGACTAAATACACGAAAACGAATAATAATTATGGCAAAGAAAAAAGATAAGCCGGAAAAGAAGAAAAAAAGCAACCCCGACCCTAAAGGGGGAAATGCAAAAGCTCCCGTTCAGGGGACGGGGGTAAGCGGGAAGCAGGAAGATGCTCTCGATAATGTTACACACGTGGACGGCATGTACCAAAACTGGTTTTTGGAATATGCATCTTATGTAATTCTCGAGCGTGCGGTGCCTTATGTGGAGGATGGGTTAAAGCCTGTTCAGCGAAGGATTTTACACGTGTTATGGGAACTGGAGGACGGCCGTTATAATAAGGTGGCGAACATCATCGGACAAACGATGAAGTATCACCCTCACGGAGATGCTTCCATTGGTGATGCATTTGTGCAAATAGGACAAAAAGACCTTTTAATTGATACGCAAGGGAACTGGGGAAATATTTTGACCGGTGACCGCGCAGCAGCTCCGCGTTATATTGAAGCCCGACTTTCCAAATTTGCGCTGGATGTATTGTATAGCCCGAAAGTAACTCAATGGCAGCAGAGCTATGACGGAAGAAATAAAGAACCTGTCTTTCTTCCTGCTAAATTCCCGCTGTTGCTTGCCATGGGCGTAGAAGGGATTGCGGTAGGACTTGCCTGCAAAATGCTTCCTCACAATTTTATTGAACTGATCGATGCTTCTATAAAGATCCTGCAAGGCAAACGGGCTACCATTATGCCAGATTTTCCTACAGGAGGAATGGCTGATTTTTCGGATTACAACGATGGAAAACGCGGAGGAAGAATTCGTGTACGTGCCAAGATATCTCAATTGGATAAGAAAACATTGGTTATCAATGAAATTCCTTTCGGAACCACCACCACCTCCCTGATCGAATCCATTATTGCCGCAAATGATAAAGGAAAGATCAAGATCAGGAAGGTAGAAGATAATACTTCGGAGAATGTTGAGATACAGATACAGCTTTCAGCGGGAGTATCTCCGGATGTTACGATGGATGCGCTTTATGCATTCACAGACTGCGAAGTGGCCATTTCTCCAAACGCCTGCATTATTGAAAATGAAAAACCAAAATTCATTGGCGTAAGCGAGATATTGAAAATTTCAACTGACAGAACGCTGAGCATTCTGAAAGCTGAACTTGAATTCAAAAAAGCGGAACTCTTAGAGCAATTGCATTTTTCTTCCCTTGAAAAAATATTCATTGAAAAGAAGATATACCGCGACATTGAAAATGCAGAAACCTGGGAAGCGGTGATCGAGACCATTGATAAGGGGTTGAAGCCTTATAAAAAACTTTTTGTCAGAGATGTTACCCGTGACGATATTCTCCGGCTTACAGAGATAAAGATCAAACGGATTTCCAAATTTGATAAGAAGAAAGCAGATGAGGAAATAAAAGAACTTGAAAAGAATATTGGACAGGTAAAACACAATCTTGCGAACCTTACCGAGTTTGCCATTGATTATTTCAAGAACTTGAAAGAGAAATACGGAAAAGGAAAAGAACGCAAAACAGAGATCAAGCAATTTGATACCATCGTTGCAACCCGTGTTGCCGCTAATAACGTGAAGCTCTATGTGAACCGGGAAGAAGGTTTTGCCGGATCCAGCATGCGCAGCGATGAATTCGTATGCAATTGCTCCGACTTAGATGACATCATCGTTTTTGCCGGAGACGGCAAAATGCGCATGATAAAGGTCACCGACAAGGCCTTTGTCGGGAAAGATGTACAATACATCGGGGTCTTTAACAAAGAAGATGACCGCACCGTATATCACATGATCTATCGCGATGGATTGAAAGGAAATGTGTATGTGAAACGTTTCCAGATCAAAGGATTGATTCGGGACAAAGAATATGACCTTACACGTGGAACGGAAGGTTCGCGCGTGCATTACATGAGTGTGAACCCGAATGGCGAAGCCGAAGAAGTAACAGTGATCCATAAAGAAAAGGCGCATCTGAAAAAGATCAAGTTCAATTTCAATTTTGGTGAGCTGGATGTGAAGGGCAGGGATGCGGTCGGAAATATTCTGACTAAAAATCCTGTCAAAAAAGTGGAGCAGAAGAATAAGGGCGAAGCCACGGCTGCTGCCATCAAGATATGGTTTGACGAGGCAGTGCATCGTATCAATAGGGATGAACATGGAAAGTTTATCGGTGAATTTTCAGGAGACGATCAAATATTGACTGTTACTAAAAAAGGATTCATTGAGCTGCATACATTTGACTTGAGCGAGCATTTTGATGAAGGCATCGTCCTGATAGAAAAATTCAAACCGGGTAATCCTGTATCGGTAGTTCATTATGATGCCGAAGACAAACGCTACTATGTGAAACGGTTCATGCTCGAATCGGGCAAAAAATCGCTTATTATTTCTGAAGCTGACGGTTCATCCGTTGAAGCAGCTTCCAATGATGCAAATCCTGTAGCTGAAGTTATTTTTGGCAAAAATGATGGGGTACAGCCAAGAAATAAGAAAATGAGTCTGGCAGAATTCATTGATGTGAAAGGAGTGAAAGCGAAAGGAAATAAGCTTACGGATTATAAGGTGAAGGAGGTGAATATGTTAGCTTCGGAGGAACCAGAGGTTAAGCCTGATGAAGAAGTAGAAAGTCCCAAGTCCCAAGTTTCAAGTTCCAAGGAGGAAAAGTCAAAAGTCAAAAACCAGAAGGAACAGCCAGTGGCTGTTAAAGGCAAAAAAGACAGCGGCCCCCGAGTAGTTGAATTTGAGATCGTGCCAAAGAAAAAAGAAAGCGTGAAAGAATTAAACATCAAAGAGAAGAAAGAACCGAAAGGTAAAAAGGTAAAAGGAAAGAAAGGGAAAGGCGGTAAGTCTCAGATGAAATTATTCTAAAGCAAATACCCCATCGCAGAATGCTTCGAGGCGGGTTTTGTTCATTTAGGGATCTAAATTAATTTTTTTTGTCTTCTCACGATTAATTCTCCCTGTATTGTCTATTTTTCCTGTAAAATACTCTACGTAATGTTCTCTAGTGCCTGGAGTTTCTTTTGCTAAACTATCGCATTCATAAAAAAGAACGGAGTCCTTAGCAATAAAGGATAGGTCTTTTGAAATTTCTGCAGTCATTGTGCAATAATAACCACATCCTGCTCCACATCCGTTTACTAGTAATTGTTCACTGCTAATCCTATTACCGTTTTTATCAAATGTTTCAATCGCAGGAATATAATTCTCTGCGGCATAAAATGTGATAAATAAAAAGAATTGTGATGTGTCTTTGTAAACACCATAAATTTTCCCCATTGGCATATAATCTTTTTTGAAAAACATGCTGTCTGATTCATCAGAAATCAAAGGCTGAAGGTTCTTATCTTCAGCAAGCCCAGCCAGATTATACGAAGGAATTTCTACAAATCCTTGCCTTTTCAACAATTTTTGAAATGCTGTGGTTTTAGAAATAGTGTTTGGATTGTACACAATGCTTTTATTAGAATTTGCACAGGAGAAATGAATCAAGATACTGAAGAGGAAAATATTTTTTAAAGCGATCATAGAATCTGTAGTAGAGTGCTAAATTATGTGTCCAAACATTTTCGCCACAAAATAAGCTGCTCCTGCTGCGGCTAAACCGATCAACGTAACTTTTATGGCGCCCATAATAGGCGGCTGTCCCGTTACTTTACTTTTGAAATACCCGAATATGAATAAGCAAAGGGTGGTTAGTCCTAAGGAAACAAGCAATCCTTCGTGCGGAGTAGGAGTGAAGAAATAGGCAGTCAGCGGAATTAATCCCCCAACAATATAAGAAATACCAATGGTCATTGCACTGTTGCGTGCACGGTTTGTATCCGGCTTTTCGAGCCCTAGTTCAAACTTCATCATGAAATTTACCCATTGGTCTTTATCTTTTGCAAGTTCATCAACTATAATATTTTGAGATTGTTCGCTGATGCCGTAGTTACGAAAAACCTCTCTTACTTCTTCTTTCTCTTTTTCCGGCAAGCGTTCTACTTCATCATATTCCCGCTTGAGTTCTGAATCGTAGTGTTCAACCTCTGTTTTTCCAGCTAAATATCCTCCAAGTCCCATCGCAATGCTTCCGGCTACAATTTCGGCAATACCTGCAGTAATAACGATCGTATTGCTTTGCACCGCACCGCTGAGCCCGGCTGCCAAAGCGAAAGGAACAGTTAATCCATCCGCCATACCGATGACTATATCCGTAATGAAGGCCGAACTTTTTAAATGTTCTTCATGATGGTGATCCTGGTGCATGTTGGAAGGTTTTGAAAAGTAAAGATACAATCCTTTGGAAATATCGGGCGATAAAATGTACTTTGGCTGCGTCATTGCGAGGAGGCTCGCGCTTCGCGGGAGGACGAAGCAATCTGCTTGCATAAGGCAGGTACCACAGAACAAGATTGCTTCGTCCCGATAGGAATCGGGACTCACAATGACGCTAAAAATAAAAAGTAATAATGAAAAAAATACTTTTCTCATTTTTTGCTACGCTTTGTATATTTTTTGGTGCCCTAGGGTCAAACTGTTACGCTCAAAAAGTATCCCCTAAAGATAAAGACAAGGTCTTTCTCGAAGGCCTGGCGCTTTACACACTCATTCTTGCCAACTGGACCTCCAATGATCTGTATTACGAAAATGAGTTCAATACTGATATTGTGAGCGGCTATTTGTCTTATCGCGATAAAGACACCCTGAAGACAATATTCTGGAGAGAAATAGATACCACATCCGTTGAATATAAAACAAAAACATTTAAGAAGGCCGGCGATACAGTTGCCGCGGAACAGAGTAGCAAAGCAATCGAACTGAGATGGGTCGTAAAAACAATACGGTATAATAACATGAATGTTTCGAAAAAAAATGTAAGCATTGCAGAAGAGGAGGAGCGTATACCCACACCGGCCGAAAAACTTTTAATGGATTATCGTCAAAAGGCATACAAAGAGATGAATAAGGATACTGCTTTTTTTAAACATTATGCAGGGGTGAAAATGAGGGCCATTCCCATCGATGCAGGCAAACAGGTAAAAGTATATATATATTCTTCCATCCTGCAAGATGGTGTGGTTCCTATTGGAGGGGATTACCTTCTTACGTATGATAAAAAAATAGATCAATTGGTCTCTAAAGAAGATCTTCATAAAGAATGTATATTTATTTCTGCTGAGTACAGAGGAAAGGCAAATGATGCCAGTAAATCAACATTTCATAAACATAAAACAGGTGCCGCCCAGCTTATAACCCCTACAGATATTGCAACTCTTTTACTCTATAAAGGTCAGCTTAAGTGGGATGAGCATCAGGTGATATCGGACAAATACACCTGCATTTTCTCCATTGTTGATAGAAAGCTGGATATCATGCTCACCAAGGATTTTGAAGAGATCCAAAAGAAAAAGTCAGCTCAGGATGACGAAAGGAAAAAGTACGATATGCACTGATCTTTTAACAGTTTTTCCTTTCATTTTACATGTTTTTTGCTTTCCTTTGACAGTCCTAAAACAAGCCTATGAAAAAATATTTCCTTTCTGTATTAGTTATCACATTTTTTATTTCTAGAATTTTTTCTCAGAACATCAATACAACCCTTGCTGCGCATCTTTCTTATGGCACGCAACACCTCTCCAATATTTGGGGATGGAAAGACCCTCAGGATGGAAAAGAATATGCTTTGGTTGGTGCAGCAAACGGTTTATCCATTGTGGATGTAAGTAATCCCTCTGCGCCATTTCAAGTATTGCAGGTGCCTGTAGATCCTTCATCCATGGGATGTGTATGGCGCGAAGTTGAAACATGGGGTAATTATGCCTATATAACTTCCGAGTGCGGAAAAATGGGATTACAGATCGTTGACCTGACCAATTTACCTGCTACAAATCTTACCGTCACAAAATGGACCCCTAAGATAGGAACTGATACTCTGAAAACCATTCATGCGCTGCATATCGCAAATGGAAAAGCATATCTATATGGAGGTAATTTTTCCGGATGCACGGTAGCAGACGTTAATACAAGCCCAATGGCCCCGATTTATTTGGGAAGTTACAATGCAGGCGGATATATCCATGATGGTCAGGTTCGAGGAGATACAATGTATGCTGCGCACATATTAGCTGGTACAGTAGAAATAGTTAATATGAGTAATCCCGCAGCAGGAGTTTCACTGGCTTCTTTTCAGACTCCCAATGTATTTCCGCACAACACCTGGCTTTCAAAGGACAGCAAGACCTGTTTTGCAACCGATGAAGTAAACGGTTCTTTTCTTTCTGCGTTTGATGTTTCAAATTTGGGAAACATATCTGAAACTGACAGAATACAATCTAACCCGGGCGACAGCTCTATCGTTCACAACACCTATATTGTAAATAAAGGCGGAACAGACTTTGCCGTAACTTCCTGGTATAAAGACGGGATTACGATCACCGATGCAAGCCATCCTTCCAACCTTATCCAGGTAGGAAATTTTGATACATCACCCGATTCAGGAAAGGGATATGGTGGATGTTGGGGTGTTTATCCGTTTCTTCCTTCAGGAACATTGGTGCTATCGGATATAGACAGCGGACTATATGTGCTTAGCGCAAACTATGTTCGGGGATGTTACCTGGAAGGAGTTATTTCAGATTGTTCAGGAGCAAACCCGATTGCAAATGCAACCGTGCAGATCCAAAGCCCGGGCTCAAATGCAAACTCTGCTACGGATGTTACAGATATACTAGGAAAATATGGGGTAGGAGTTTTATCTCCCGGCACGTACACCGTTACTGTTTCAAAGACCGGATTTACAACTCAAACATTTACATGTACCGTAACAACAGGGAACACTACGATCAAGAATGTTCAGATATGTCCTACGGGGGCAAGTGAAATTATATCGGAGCATAAAAGTACACTTGTCTATCCCAATCCATTTTTTACATCCACCGAAATAAAGATACTGGATGTCAATAATATTAAAATGGAAGAGTTGCAATTGAAATTTTTTGACGTAGTTGGAGCAGAAATTCAACCTTCTGTGATCCGAAATACGAATTCGTTTTCAGTGCATGCAGGCGATCTTTCCCCTGGAATGTATTTTTATAAAATGCTAAATGGAGACAGAATTATTTCCGAAGGTAAATTGATGGTTGAATAACAGTTTATTTATGAAAAAAACTTTATTTACATTTTTGATCTGCAATCTGCATTATTTATTTTGCATTGCTCAAGATCTTAATGTTACATTGGCTTCTCAGCTTTCATACGGCAGCCAAAACCTTTCGAACATTTGCGGATGGGTGGATACCACCGATGGAAAAGAATATGCACTGGTGGGCGGAGGATATGGTTTGTCTGTTGTCGATGTAAGTAATCCTTCTGCTCCGGTTGAAATTGTTCAGATACCGGGCCCACATTCTATTTGGCGAGAGATCAAAACAAACGGCAATTATGCATATGTTACTACCGAAGCCGGTGGTGGATTACAGATAGTTGATCTAGGCAATCTTCCCGCAACCAATCTTGCCACTGCAATCTGGGCCCCTGTTATAAACGGAACAACCTTGAGCAGTATTCATGCTCTTCATATTGATAATGGGAAAGTTTACCTCTACGGAAGCAATATTGACAACAGGGGAGCCATCATTGCCGATATCACTACTAATCCAATGGCTCCGATCTATTTGGGTTCATACGATAACCGGTACATCCATGATGGATATGTACGGAACGATACTATGTATGCTTGTCATATTTTGGATGGGGATTGTGAAATTGTGGATGTTAGCAATCCTGCCGCAGGAGTTTCGCTTGGAGATGTTCAAACGCCCGGGTTATTTACCCATAATTCCTGGCTGACAAAAAACAGTAAAATAGTTCTCACTACGGATGAAATACCAAATTCATTTCTTACCGCGTATGATATTTCAAACCTGAATAATATTTCTGAACTCGACAGGATACAATCGAATCCCGGAAGTCAATCTGTGGTACATAACACACACATCATTCAAAAGAACGGAGTGGATTATGCAGTTACTTCCTGGTATGACGATGGTTTTACAATTGTAGATCTTACTCGCCCCGGCAATTTAGTGCAGGTAGGGAACTATGATACATCACCTTCCACCTCGGGATCCAATGAAGAACACTGCTGGGGCGTTTATCCTTTTCTTCCTTCAGGAACTATTGTTGCCTCAGATATGCAGGATGGATTGTTTGTATTGACTCCCAATTATGTTCGTGCCTGTTACCTGGAAGGCATGGTGGTAAATTGCAGTACAGGATCTCCTGTAAGCGGGGTGAAGGTTGTTATTCAACTTGCCAATCCTCAAAGTAATGCGCATGTGGATATTACTGATGCAGCCGGACAATATGCAGTAGGAGTTGCTGTGCCCGATACCTATTTGGTGGTGTCGTCTAAACTAGGATTCATGACGGATACAGACACAGTTATCCTTTCCCCGGGAGTTGTCAAGATCGATACTATTAAAATATGCAAACTGCCTTTATTCTCCTATTCCGGACATATTTTTGATAATGTAACAACCGCAGGAATTCCAAACGCGGATGTTTCCATTTATAATGGAAATATAAAATGGGATACAGTTGCTGATGCAAATGGAAACTTTACGATTCCTACCATGTTCACAGGAACTTACACCATTGCATCAGGCAAATGGGGATATGTTACAAAATGTACCTCAGGGCAAAACATTACGCCTTCGTCAGGCATTTTCAATATGGGATTGGATAAGGGGATATACGATGATTTTGCCTGGAATTTTGGCTGGAAAGTGAGTGGCAATGCAACACAAGGTAAATGGGAGCGGGGTGAGCCGCTTGGAACTTATAAGAATAGTACTCCCATAAATCCGGAGTACGATGTTACGAATGATTGTTCGGATGAAGCCTTTGTAACCGGAAATACGGGCTTAACCGTTTCAGATGATGATGTGGACAGTGGATCCACCGTGCTTACTTCACCGGTTTTTGACCTATCAGGCTATGTGGAGCCCTATATTTTTTATTCGAGGTGGAAAAACTTTTCATCAGGTTCTACTGATACGATCATTGTAAAGATCAATAACGGCACAACTACTGCTACGCTTGAAAATATTTTCACTTCATCCTCCGGACAGTCCCAATGGGGAAACCGCCATTATAAAATTTCCAGCCTGTTGGTACCTACTGCGAATATGACCTTCAGTATGCAGGCTTCAGATCTTGGTAATGACGATAACATTGAAGCTGGGCTGGACAAATTCTATATTCTTGATTCTACTAAGAACAGTGTGGAGGAAATAATACATAAGGTGAACATAACCGTGTATCCTAATCCATTCGCAACAAGTGCAACCGTAGAGGTGTTGGATCCTGTAAATACAAACGATCTTAAATTGCAAGTGTTCGATGTGTTCGGGAAAATTGTTTTAAGTTTCCCTATACACAATCCTAAATTTCAGATACAAAGAAACGGATTGCCTGCAGGTATTTATCTGTTCAGGATCACCCATGCCGATACCGTGCTCAGTACAGGTAAGTTATGTGTGGAATAGGAAAGTAGGCTTAGTTCTCTTTGCCACCGCTTTTTTTCTCCTTCTCTTTTATTTTCTCCAAGAATTCAATGTAGCCGTCAAGCTGCTCTACATCGATCCGTTTTGCTTTTATACGTTTGTTCTCATCCAGCAGGTAGATCACCGGGGTGCTGTAAATATCATAGAGGTCACGTAAAAAATATTGTTTGTATTTATCATGCGTGTTGATCCAATCCATTTTTTTGTCGATGATGAACTTTTTCCATTTAGCAGGATCATCTTCAATGTCTACCGCAAAAACAGCAACTCCCTTTTTCTTCAGTGTTTTGTCATAGGCTTCTTTTAATTTAGGAAGTACTTTTTGGCAGTGGCCGCAATCAGGATCCCAAAAAATAAGCAAGGTGTATTTTGATTTTACATCGTACAAGCCCATACTTTTATCCAACGTGTCCTGCATGATGATAGACGGGGTAGGGCTACCCAGCAACAAAGGCTTTACAATGTTAACACGATGTATGATTTTCTGAAGAGATACGGTGTCTACCCAATAGGCTTTGTTGGTTCTGTAATACATATCTACCTGATGAACAAATACGGCATCCATTCCCATGATGCTGTGATTTTCATAGGTAGTGGTCATATACCATACAATGTATTTGAAAGTTTCTTTATTGCCTTTTGTTTTCTCAACCAGTATGTCCGATTCTTTATTTATAGAATCCGGATTCTGAATAACAACCCTGTCAAAGAACTGCTTGAGTTTCATATGAAAGATAGGAGTACGCAACAAACGATCATCGGTTAGGGGAATGTTATCCCAAAAATGATCTTTGTAATACCTGTATTGAAAAAGAGAATCTTTTCTTCCGTTTGGGAGGATGGGAGAGTCGGGAGTTACAGGATCTTTTTGTGCCTTGAAAATTGCAGTCATAAAAAGGGAAGGATGGTCCTTTATAAAATCTTCTTTGTATTTTTCTACCTCTTTATCTACCGCAGTTACTTTGTCCTGCAGGATTTTTATCGAATCTTTTTTGGTGGTCAGTGCAGCAACTGAGTCTTCTTTTATTTTTGTAATTCGCTTCCTGAGCGGTTCAACGGATTTCTGTTTTTGAGAAATGAAGGTAAGATACTTGTAGAACATCGTATTTTCTTCCGAGCCTTTGAATTTTACAGTTTCAACCGATGAGGTAGTATCTGTTTCTACGGAAAAATTCTGCTCTTTATCGATGAGTATCTCGCGATATACTTTGTTGGGGAAAACTAAGAGATATATGCCTCCTGGAAGAGCCTCCTTGCCTTTGAACGTATAATTGCCGTCTTTATCTATTCTGACAGTATCCTTTATCTGCTGATACTTACCATAATGATTTCCCAGATAGCAAATGGTGTCATGCCAGCCTTTCACTTTTCCTTTGATGAGATAACCGCTCTGTGAAAAAGCCATTAAAACAAACAACATTAAAAAAGTGAATGCAAATAGTTGTTTTCTCATAAGTCTGTTATTCGTTTTCAATCGCAAAGTTAATATTTGTTCTAAAGTATCAAATATCATACAAAACGGTAGCATATATGTTGAAGTGAGTCTGAATTTGCTTTCGATGCATTTCACAATTTGTTGAAGGAAATGTTTGTTTTTAAGGTAGATACAGTAATTTATTTATATATTTGTATTCTTGTATTTAATGAAGCATATACCTATACACTTTGGATTGAAAAGGCTTGTTTTTATATCCTTTTTCTTGTTCCTGAATGCTGCGTTCTCTTTTTCTCAGAACAAGGTACAATGCACCCCTCCGAATATTGCTGCAGGCGGAACAGCTACTATTTGTTCAGGGCAAGGCGCTCCGATTACAGTTACGCCCGTTGGAGGAACACCTGCTTATACATACAATTGGTCCCCCAGCGGCAGTTTGTCAAACCCTAATATTTCAAATCCGGTTGCTTCCCCATCCGTTACCACAACGTATACTATAACGGTCACAGATGCTCAGCCATGTACAAGTACTCCGGCGTTTGTCACCATCACAGTGGATGCTACACCTACCATCACCATCAGTGGAACAAATACAATTTGCAACGGGCAAAGTACTACACTGACAGGTACAGGTGGTGGTGCCTATTCCTGGGCACCGGCAGGAAGCTTAAGTAATCCGAATATATCAAATCCTGTCGCTACGCCTACTACCTCTACCAACTATACACTTACTGTTACTGCCTCTAATGCTAGCGCGTGTACAAGTACTGCTACGTACAGTGTTACCGTGAATTCAACTCCCACGGTTACAATAGGTTCTAATGCTACCATCTGCAACGGACAAAGCACAACGCTCAGCTCTAGCGGGGCAGGTGCAGGAGGAACTTATTCCTGGGCACCTGGCGGAAGTTTGAACAACGCTAATATCTCCAATCCTGTTGCAACACCGGCTGCATCAACTAATTACACGGTGACTGTTACAAACTCCAGCAGTTGCAGCAGTGCAGCTACCTGCAGCGTCACTGTCAATCCTACTCCTACTGTTAGTATTACCGGCTCTACAACCGTGTGTAGTGGAAACAATGCTACCCTTACAGGCAATGGTGCGTCAACTTATGTTTGGAATCCGGGTAATATTTCCGGGGGAAGCATTTCAGTGCCGCTTACAACAACTACCACTTATTCTGTTACGGGAACCGATGGGAATGGATGTACCGGAACAGCCATGCAAACGGTGACGGTAAGCCCTTTGCCTACGGCCAATGCCGGGCCCGATGTGTCGGTATGCGCGGGCGACAATACTACATTTAACGGAGCAGGCAATGGAACTTTCTCCTGGTCACCTGCGTCCGGTTTGAGCTGCACCACTTGCCCCAATCCTGTTTGTACGCCTACAGGTGCAGTCACTTATACACTAACTGTTACCAACAGTTGCGGTACAGCAACAGATATGATCTCTGTAACGTATCCGGCCCTACCTTCAGCAAATGCCGGGCCCGATGTAACCATTTGCCCTGGCGCAAGCACTACTTTGAATGGAAGCGGAAGTGGAACATTGGCCTGGTCACCATCCGGCACGCTAAGTTGTTCGAATTGTATAAACCCGATTGCTACACCTACCTCAACAACTACTTATACATTCAGCATTACAGCATCCTGCGGTACGAACACGGATGTTGTCACGGTCACCATTGATACTCCTACGGCATCTATCTCAGGAAATACTACGATATGTAATGGACAATCAACTACACTCACAGCATCCGGAGGAGGAACATATGTTTGGAGTCCCGGAGGACAAACAACCACAAACATCATAGTGAACCCTACAACATTAAGTTCTTACACAGTTGTTTCTACTGATGTTACCGGATGCACTGCGAATGACATAAAATCAGTTACTGTAAACCCCTTACCCTTGGCGAATGCTGGTTCGGATGTTTCAATGTGCTCAGGAGCTACTACTACTCTGAATGCAACAGGCGGAACATCCTATTCATGGAGCCCTGTTACCGGATTAAGCTGCACGACCTGTGCAAATCCGGCAGCGAATCCAACTACAACTACTCATTATACAGTAACAGTTACAAATAGCTGCGGAAGTGCTGATGACAGCGTAACTGTTTCAATCACTTTAACGCCATCTGTAAATGCAGGGGCAGATGTTACGATGTGTGCCGGATCGAGCACCACGCTGAATGCCAGCGGAAGCGGAACATATACCTGGTCTCCAACCGGCGGATTAAGCTGCACGACCTGTGCAAATCCGGTGGCTAATCCAACTACAACTACTCATTACACAGTAACCATTACGGACGCATGCGGGACTGCTTCAGATACAGTGATCGTTAATGTAAACCCATTACCAACTGCTTCTATCGGTGGAAACAATACGATTTGTTCCGGAAATTCTGCAACACTCACAGGCTCGGGTGGGGGAACATACGTTTGGAATCCCGGAGGACAAACAACCACTTCGATCACAGTTTCTCCTACAACAAGTTCAGCATACACTGTTACAGTAACGAGTGCCGGAGGATGTACGGATACTGATACACTTACAGTTCACGTAAATGCAACGCCAAACGCATCGATAACAGGTAATTCAGCTATTTGTTCCGGATCCAGCTCCACTCTTACAGCAACCGGTGGCGGAACATATGCATGGAATACAGGTTCATCTGCAACAACCATCGTAGTTTCTCCCACAGCAAATACAAATTACACAGTTACTGCAACAAACGCTTTGGGTTGCACTCAAAGTGCGACAGTTGCGGTTATAATAACGACTCAGCCAACGGCAAGTGTTACTGCAACTTCTACCACATTCTGCTCAGGCAGCACTACATCTCTTACAGCAAGTGGAGGGGCTACCTATAGCTGGAGCCCTGCAACGGGATTGAACAATCCGAACATTTCAAATCCTGTTTCATCGGCAACAAGCAATGTAACCTATACGGTGACTGTTTCCAATGGTGCTTGTTCTGATACTGCTACAATACCTCTGACCGTACATACTT
>JAHEYK010000020.1:19753-29996 GCA_023251625.1 Bacteroidota bacterium | reverse complement strand
ATTGGCACTAAAGGATATGTAGGCACTGGGGGGACAAGCGACTTTTGGGAGTGGAATCAGGCAACAGACACTTGGACACAGAAAGCAAATTTCCCTGGAGGTTCCAGAAATGAGGCCGTTGGATTTTCGATAGGAACTAATGGATACATAGGAACGGGGAGCAATGGTACAAATTTACTTAATGATTTTTGGGAATGGAATCAAACAGCTAATAGCTGGATCAAAAAATCTAATTTTGGAGGCACTCCGAGAAGTGAAGCTGTTGGATTTTCGATTGGTAATAAAGGATATATTGGTACGGGGTGGGATTCCATAGGTGCTAAAAAAGATTTTTGGGAGTGGGATCAAAATACCGATACCTGGACTCAAAAAACGCCTTTCGGCGGCTCGGCAAGAGGGCCTGCAGAGGTTTCTCTATTGGCAATAAGGGTTACATAGGTACAGGAAATGACAATTCAAACACTCCAACAAAAGATTTTTGGGAATTTGACCCAACTACCAATGCTTGGACTCAAAAAGCAGATCTTCCCCTTGCGCGATGCGGAGCTACTGGTTTTTCTTTAGGAGCGAAATGTTATATTGGCACAGGCAGTGATAGCGCTGGAGGTGTTCACAAAAATTTTTGGGGATATGATTATACGATTAACATGTGGACGCAAATGTCAAGCTTTTCCGGAATCAAAAGATGGCATGCAATTAGCTTTTCGATTAATACAAAAGGTTATCTTGGAACTGGAACTGACTTCATAAATGTTTACAAAGACTTCTGGGAATTTGACCCAAACGGAAACGGAGTGAATGAAATTAATTTAGAAAATTTAATTTCTGTTTATCCAAACCCAACAAAAGCTGATGTGCAGATTAGTGGATTAGCTGATGTGAAAATTAAAAGCGTAGAAGTATTCAGCTCAACAGGAGGATATATTCACTCGCACATCAGCACATCTGCACATCCGCAAATCGATCTTTCTTCCGAACCTGACGGGGTTTACTTCCTGAAAATAAATACCGATAAAGGTGTTGCGACTAAAAAGATACTTCTGAATAAGTAATCTCAATTACTTTTTATAATCCGTGTGGCTCACACCACCGAATCCGGCAGGGAAAAGTCCCATGACGGTGAGCACACTTTTGCTCGAAGTCCAGGAAAGATCAAATCTTTTTGCTCCGGATGTGGGATTAGTGACTGGATCACAAAAAAGTGCAGCCTGTTTTTCATCAAGTGTGTAAGTGAACGTATCAATAACGGGAGAATGCATAAAGACCATGTGGTCATTGTTGTAAAAAATCAATTTACTGGGAGATGAGGTGCTCTGTTCTGTCCAGGTTCCTTGCAGTTCATCGTTAGAAGGAGTTTTGCGGCAGGAGCCGGCAAGGATAAAAATAAAAAACAAGATGAATAAATTTTTCGTACTCATTTCCATTTTTCTGAGAATTTAAAGATACAATAAAAATAAAACCAGAATACATATCGCTGCTTCACCTCCTTCTGCACACAATCCATTATCCCACAATTTGCAATACACTAAAACGAGGCAAGGATACATCTCAATAAATCCTTATTATAACGATCGAAAAAACAAACGTGTCTGAGTGAGAACTTTTCCATAAATTTGCTTATGAAAAATATTCGCGCTCTTTTCCTGATCCTTGCAATAGGTTCTTTTGCAAGAGTCAGCGCCACCACCGGTGACACGATCCATAAAAAGAAGGTGAACTTTCAGGATACACTTGAAAAAGCCAGCATACTTTACGATTCAAAAGCCTACATGCTGGCTCTCCCCCTTTTTCAATATCTGCTTGATAACGATACCGACAAAAAGAAACTTGGTTTTTACAGATACCGTCTGGGTATTTGCTGTCTGTACAAATCCGACCAGAATGAAAAAGCACTGAGCACGCTTTTGCAGGTAGAAGCAGAAAATAAAAAAGCGGCAGATATTGACTTCTACATTGGCAGGGCTTATATGCTCAACTATAAATTTGATGATGCCATTATGCGGTTCACCGGATATACGGTACAAAAAAATGCACTGCCCGAATTCAAAACACTCGCAGAACAATATATTGCGAACTGCAACAACGGAAAAGAGCTGATGGCTCATCCCGCTGATGTGAAGATCACTAACCTGGGCGAGCCTATCAATTCAGCAGCTTCGGAATACGTCCCTGTCATTTCTTCCGATGAGTCAGTGCTGATCTTTACTTACCGCGGCCCCCGATCAACCGGTGGGCTTCAACCATTCGATATCAACGACCCCGGCAGCCAGTATACAGAAGATGTTCTTATGTCGGTCAAAACAGGTGATGAGTGGATGGAACCATTCACTGCCGGCCCCAACATTAACAGTGCAGACCATGATGCATGCATCGCTCTTTCAGGTGACGGGCAAAAACTTTTTGTATTCAAAAATGGTGTGAACGACAATGGAGACATATACATGAGCTACCTTACCGGAAACAATTGGGGTGTACCTGAGCACTTGCGCGGGGATGTGAACAGCAAATACTGGGAAGGAAGCTGCTCGATCACCGCGAATGAAAGAATACTTTATTTTTCCAGCGAAAGGCCTGGTGGTTATGGAGGGCGTGATATCTACAAAGCCTTGCTGCAGCAAGATGGATCCTGGGGGAATGTAAAAAACCTGGGGCCTCAGATCAATACTCCATTTGATGATGATGCCCCTTTTATTCATCCGGATGGAACCACACTCATCTTCAGCTCCAAAGGCCACAAAAGCATGGGCGGCTATGATATTTTTAAATCTTTCAGGATTGATACATCCTGGACTACTCCTGAAAACATGGGCTACCCGATCAATACGGCAGGCGATGATATTTATTATGTTTTATCTGCAGACGGAAAACGGGGGTACTACTCTACTGAAAAAGCAGGCGGGCTCGGCCGGCAGGATATTTATACCGTGGGACCCGGACTACCCGGATGGAAGCCGGCTCTCGTACTGTTAAAAGGGAACATTACCGTAAATGATGTACCTGCCCAGGCAGATGTAGAAGTGGTTCTGGCAAACAGCAAAGAAAATATTGGCATCTATAAATCAAATGCATCTACCGGAAAATACCTGATCAACCTTCCTGCCGGAGCAGATTATAAGATCATCTACACTAAATTTGGCTACGAGGAGCAAACAAAACTTATCAAAAGCACCAAAGCAGATTCCTTTTCTTCTGTGAATTTTGACGTGCAATTTTACGATAAGCTAACGCTTAACCAGGTAAATGCTTCCGGAAAAAAAATAACGGCAGGCGAACAAAAAGGAAGATCCCGCTTTATCTTTTCAACCCTTTCGGATGATTCGCTGCTTTTATTTAAGCTGGAAGGAAAAGGCGCAGACTCAATCCGCGAGGTATCAGTGCTATTGAATGAGGTTACACAAAATCTTACCCGTTGCAAAGACAACTACTTCTGCTTCCGCGCGGCTGCCAAAAAATTAGCCCCTGTTGCTGAAATCCCATTTGGCAAAGAGAAAAATTATGCCGATATCCTGACAACCTACGGTGACCTGCAAACCGATGGACTGGTATTCAAGGTCCAGATCGGAGCCTATAAGATCCCCAAAAATTTCAAATACGAAAAACTAAACTCCTTAGGCAAGGTGAGCCGGAAAGATTATGCCGACGAACTGACACGCTTCAGTATTGGTTCCTGCAAAACCCTGAACGAGGCGGATAAATTACTCAAACAGGTGCTTGCAAAAGGATGCGGTGATGCGTTTGTGACAGTCTATTACGAAGGCAAACGTTTCTTACTGCACGACCTTGGCACCCTGAAAAAATAAGTCTCTGTGCCAGGAGGACATTGCGCCTCTACTCAGGGAAATAAATTGGATGTTTGGTATTGTATCTTCTCAGGTACATAAAGATCGAATCCCGCTTTTGCCTTTTCTTCAAAGCCATAAATTCCTTGTAAAGAGCATCATCCTGCTGCAGTAAAAATTCCATGTTGCTCACTGTGAAATCCAGCACATGTCCTGAAGAAAAATCCAGAATGAATTGTTGCGTTGAATAAGCATATTGAGGATATGGATTCATCCCGATTCCTCCATTGTCGTACCCATAACCATGCCCGTACCCGAACGGGTCTGCAGAAGTACGTATAGCTATAGTGGCCACAAAATGAGAAAAGCTTCCTATCACGACCATTCGGTTAAAATCTGTGCCATGATTAATATAAATGGTTCCGTTGGAACAATAACCCCATATCGAATTGGTTTTGATCTCTTCTTCTTTTCCTATACTATCCAGGTAATGAAAAGTGGAATTATTGAGCGCTAGCTTCAAAAAATCACGGTCATCTTTATTGGATTTGAAAAGAATTTTTGACGTGGGTACAGGGTGATTGTTCTTGAAATCAAAAAAGGAAAAGTAGACCCCTTCCCTGAAAGTGAAATCCTTATCATATTCAATGATCTTTTGCTGTGCTAAGGCTGAGCCAGGTATCAAAGAATACAGGTATAGAGGCAGAAGGCAAACAAGGCATTTGAATTTCTCTATCCAATATACATTCATGATCATTTAACGAAAATAAGAATCTATCCTCATGCCTATATATCCATTCTTCACAAGAATATATTGAAAAAACAGCTGCATTACCCCAACCTATTCAATGTCACTTACGTATATACACCTAAGCATAACAACATAACTGAATTATTCTATTAATTTCTTATCTTTGAACTACATAATTATATCCATGAAAAAAATATACCCTCTATTGTCCCTGATTCTTTTACTATTCAATTACAATGGGTTTTCTCAATCCGGTTCTAAGATGAACTTTGGGGCTGCACTTGCTGCCAATAACCCTAAACAACAAGAGGATAACATCACCCTTCTTGTTAAGGGAAATGTTCCTGCCATTCAAAGGGTCATGGAGCAATCGGGTGGCAAGTTCAGATATTCTGTGGGCGATATTGCATCGGTAACTATAAAAGTGAAAAACATGCGCTCACTGGCTGCTAGTCCATACATAAGGCGGATCGAAGCAGGCAATCCCTTTTCTAAAGTAAGGCCCATGAACGATACCGCACTTATACACGACGATGCGCTTCCTGTTCATGCTGGCACAGTACCCCTTGCCCAGGCATATACCGGCAAAGGAGTTGTAGTTGGTATTATTGATACAGGTATAGATTATTCACACCCTGATTTTCAGGATTCGCTCGGAAAATCAAGGATAAAATTTTTGTGGGACCAGGTGCTTCCGGATTCGGTTCCTCCGCAACCCTACAACTACGGTCAAGAATGGACAGGTGCAGATATTGATAACGGCAAAGCAATAGCACATTTAAATACAGCTACAGCATCTTACGGACATGGCACCCATGTTTCATCTGTTGCGGCAGGAAACGGACTTGCCTTAAATAAATTTAAAGGTGTTGCACCAAAAGCTGACATCATATTTGTTGCCGCCAATCTGAATTCTACGAATGCCATTATGGATGGAGTAAAATATATTTACGACAAAGCAACTGCACTTGGAGAACCTTGTGTGATCAATATAAGCCTGGGAGATTATTACGGTTCACATGATGGGAAGAACCTCGAAGCTCAAACCATTAAAACACTCATCACCGCTCAAAGTGGAAGAGCTTTAGCTGCTGCTGCCGGAAATGCCGGAAAATACCGTATCCATGTAGGATACACTGTTACGAGCGATACCAACTTCACCTGGTTCTCCGGCCCGGCCTACATTGCCATGTATGCCGACACAAATAATTTCAAGAATGTGCAATTTGCTATTGGTGCCGATAAAGTTACCCCTTCTTATTCTTACCGGGGACGTACGTCTTTTTCAAGCATCACTTCAAGCGTTGGTGTTTTGAAGAATGATACCATCTTCAATGGAAGTAACCGTATTTGCACCATGCAGACCTATGGTGATACTGCCAACGGAGTTTACTCCATGGAATTTGCCATTACTCCGGACTCTTCTGCCTATGAGTGGAGGTTAATGACGACAGGCTCCGGAAAATTTGATGTATATACTTTTGACGTTGATACGGCTCATTTAGCAGACAGTACGATCTATGCCCCGCTTAAAAAATACAAACAGCCGGACTTCAACCAGAATATGGTGACGAGTTTTCAATGCCTGGATGAAGTGATCACAGTAGGAAATTATACCAACAGAAATCACTACCTGGATTACGATACGATCATGCAGAAAGATTCTACCCGCATTCCGGGAAATCTATTCGAATCTTCCAGCCACGGGCCAACACGCGATGGAAGGATCAAGCCGGATATTACTTCCCCTGGCGACTGGACGCTTGCTGCCACAAGTCTCAGATTAGTACCCTGGCATCTTGCAAATGGAAACCACTATAAACTTTGCCCTGGCGGATATCATATTATGGATGGAGGAACATCCAACGCATCACCGGGTGTTGCCGGAGTCGTTGCGCTCTATTTTCAAATGCAGCCATTGGCAAGCTGGCAGGATGTAAAAAATGCCATCATCAACTGTGCACGTGTTGATTCATTCACAGGAAACAATTTACCAAACAGTTATTGGGGCTACGGCAAGGCCGATGCCTTTGCAGCCATGACCGGATGTGCAACTGCAGTTACTAATAATCAGGTGAATGAAACAGACGGGCTCAGCATATACCCCAACCCTGCATCCAATGATGCAAATATTATAATTACACTGACTGGCAAAGATCAAAATGCCGAGTTAGTGATTTACAATGTATTGGGTAATAAAATGAAGACAATTAAGGTGAAAAATTCAGATCATATTGTGATACGCAGAGGGTCTCTTGCAAGCGGAATTTATTTCTGCACCTTGCACGCTGCTGATCAAATCATAACTACACAAAAGTTGATCATTTCCGAATAAAGCGTTGGCGCACTGCCTCATAGACGATCACCGCACAGCTTGCTGACACGTTCAGGGAGTCTGTTTTTCCAAGCATGGGGATCTTTATCTGTTCATCAGAAGCCTTGAGCCATTTCTCTGAAAGTCCCTCTGCTTCCGTTCCCAGCACAATGGCAGAAGGGACCTTATAATCCGATTCAGTATAATTCTTTTTCGCAGTAAGAGCCGCTGCAAAAGATCGTATGTTTTTCTCTTTAAGATATTTTATCACCTCCTCGTAGCTTGCAGCAACCGTTTGCTTGGAGAAAATACAGCCTATACTGGAGCGGATCAAATTAGGATTATAAATATCTGTCTTAGGATCGCAAACAATGACTGCATCCACCCCCGAAGCGTCCGCAGTGCGTAAGACCGCCCCCAAGTTTCCGGGTTTCTCAACAGATTCAAGAACGACAAGAAGAGGAGTTGCCGAAAGTTTCAGGTCAGACAAACGAATATGCCTCGGTTGAACAAGTGCCAGCAGCCCATCTGAATTTTCACGATAGGTGATTTTTTCAAAGACTTCTTTACTGATCCTCACTAGGTGATGCACAGAGGAAACAAGCTCTTTGCTTTTCTTTCCGGCAATGACATCGCATACAAAAAGAGTTTTAATTCCAAAGCCATTCTCCTTCGCCATTAATATCTCACGGAGACCCTCCACAACAATTAAATCCTGGCTCTTGCGCTCAGAAGATTTCTCCTTAAGCTTCAGAACATTTTTAATACGAGGGTTAGCGGGACTGATGATTATCTCTTCCATGTAAATCTTCGAAAAACGAATTGGTACGAAAAATACGAAAAGAAACAACTCCTGTTTCGTATTTTTCGTATAGTTTCGCTTTTCGATGATTAGAAATTACCTCTCCTTAATAAAATTCAGCCATAGCATCTTTGCAATGCCCTTTGCGGTGATCGGTTTTTTTCTTGGGGCTGTTGCTTCCCCTCTCCTTGAGGAGAGGGGATTGAGGGGTGAGGCAAAACTTTTTCTTCTCGTCCTCCTCTGCATGATCTTCGCCCGCAGTGCTGCTATGGCATTCAATCGTTGGGCAGATGAAAAATATGACAAAGAAAATGTCCGCACAAAGATCCGGGAGATACCCAGCGGGATTATTTCAGCAGGCAATGCGCTTGCCTTTGTAGTTATTAATTGTATTCTGTTTATCGGAACGACCTTCTTTATTAATAACATCTGCTTTTATCTTTCTCCTGTCGCGTTGATCGTAATTCTCGGATACAGTTACACCAAGCGATTGACTCCGCTTTGTCATTTAGTACTCGGGCTTGGCTTATCACTTGCCCCTATCGGGGCTTTCCTGGCTGTGACCGGAGAATTCAAATTACTTCCCCTGCTCTACTCATTCATTGTATTATTCTGGGTAAGCGGATTTGACATTATCTATGCCTTGCAAGATGAAGAATTTGACCGATCACAAAATTTAAGATCCATTCCTGTTCTTCTCGGAAAAAAGAATGCTTTATTATTTTCAAGAACGCTTCATGTAATTGCCGGATGCATTGTATTGTACGCGGGCTACCTCGCAGGATTTCAGCTATGGTACTGGATAGGATCGGCTTTATTTATTCTCCTGCTGATTTATCAGCACACACTCGTAAAACCAAACGACCTGAGCAAAGTGACTCTTGCGTTTGCCACCACCAATGGAATTGCGAGTGTATTGTTTGCAATTTTTTTCCTACTGGAACTATTCCTCAAGGCAACACCGTAATAGCAAGCGATGAATCCATGTCGCCATAATAATTTTTGGAATTCATATACGTATTCAGCACAGCAAGAAAAATTCCAGTATCAGAAAATGTTTTTGACAATTTGTCTCCGGATAACATCTTATCTGTTGTTAAAAAAGTAAGTTTTTCTCCCTTTCTTTTAAAACCTACCATTGCATAATCTGCTTGAGAACAATTGGTAAATATAATAGTATCATGGATCTTAATGCTGTATCTGTTAGCGCTGATACACGCTTTCGTAATTACCGTTGTTTCTTTTCTGCATGCAGTAACAAAAACAGAAAGAAATAAAATAATACACGTAAGATTTGATATATTCATATTACCCGAACGATGTAAAAGAAGAAATATTTGAAATCAGTCCCTCTTCGACCTCCTGCTGCGCATCCTCATATTCAATCCCTCCACCAGCAAGGAGAATGCCATGGATATATAGATGTATTGCTTGGGCACATGAAAATGGCATGAATCCATGATGAGCACCATGCCTATCATAAGCAGGAAAGCCAGCGCAAGCATTTTAATAGTTGGATGTTTGTTGATGAAGTCACTTACTTTTTCCGAGAACCAAAGCATGATGAACATGGCAATGATCACTGCAACAACCATGATGAGGACATTGCTAACCAATCCTACAGCAGTAAGGATGGAGTCAAAAGAAAAAACAATATCTATAAATACGATCTGCATGATGACGGCATTAAGGGCAATGGCCTTTATGTTAAAAGTTGATTCATCATTTCCTTCAATTTTATGGTGGATCTCGAGCGTAGTCTTATAAAGAAGAAAAACTCCTCCGGCAAATAAGATAAGATCGCGACCGGTTGCTCCAAAATCGGCGATATAGAAAAGCGGATCCTTCAACCCTATCACCCAGGTAATGCTGAACAGCAATAATATGCGGATGATGAGCGCCAATGTCAGACCGATCGCCCTTGCCTTTCGCTGATCTTTCCTCTCCGGTAATTTTCCGGCTATGATCGCAATAAAGATGATGTTGTCTATGCCCAAAACAATTTCCAGGGCGCAAAGAGTAAGCAAACTAATGACAGCTTGTAGTGAAAAAAGATCTTGAAAATTTTGTTGAAAATCCATTTATGTGATGAAAGTACAAAAATAATCATTTTGAATTGAAATTATTCTTGCTGATTTTCAATAAGTTACAAGATTTTAATAAAATACATAGTATTATGCGATACAAGGTACTTGATATTATATATATCTTTGTATTGTCAAGTAAGATGCTAAACCCAATACTCCCGATAGCTACCTGCCTTGCCGGCAGGCAGGTCGGGAACATAACCCAAAAAAGATGAACAGCGAAAACACACAAGCACAGATGCGCAAAGGGATCCTGGAGTTTTGTATTCTTTCCATTCTGACCAAAGGCGATGCGTACCCTACCGAGATCATCGAAAAGATGAAGGACGCAAAGCTGGTGGTGGTGGAAGGAACACTTTACCCCTTGCTCACGCGCCTCAAAAACCTGGGGCTCCTCACCTACCGTTGGGAGGAATCCACCACAGGCCCGCCACGTAAGTATTACAAACTTACTCCCGTAGGAAAACAGTTCCTCAAGGAACTGGAAGGAACCTGGGATGACCTGGTAAA
>JAHEYK010000020.1:0-19653 GCA_023251625.1 Bacteroidota bacterium | reverse complement strand
GCAGAAAAGCTTGAGATGCGCGGAGAAGACGTAAATTTTTCCAACATTGGAAAAAAAGTGGAAGAAGAAATGCACACCTTCGGCAAGAAAGTAGAAAACTGGGGAGAAGAGGTTAAGAAAACCGCGACTTCCGGAAAAGGAAAAGATTTCGTTGACAAATTTGTTTACTTCCTTTCTTCCATCTTCAGCATGATGTTTCGTATAGTTGGAAAAGTATTTGGATTATTTTTCATCATCTTGGGGCTGATCGTCCTTGTGTGCATCATCAGTTCTCTGTTCGGAGGAACAGGACTGGTTCATATTGACGGTGATACGTTTTCCATCCGGGATGGATTTGCCATGTTCTTTCTAAATGCCAAACAAGAAATGCTTGCCAGCATTGCAATTCTCCTTTTCATAGGGGTTCCCGTGATCATGCTGGTATACGGGGGAGTAAAAATGCTGCTCGGTTCAAGAACCAAACACCGTTTCGTAGGCATAGGTGCAGTGATCTTGTGGCTGGTTGGACTATTCCTCGCGATCATTCTCGGCAATCAGATCGCCGATCAGTTTTCAGACGAAGCGACCAGCAAAAACACCATCACACTCATTCAGCCTAAATGCGATACACTTTTTCTAAAAGTAAAGGGAGAAACTGAAGGAGATAATACCTACGAGCACAGGCATCATGGAAGATTTGCTCATATCAAGATAAAACATCATGATCTGCTCTCGTCAGATAGCGTGAACCTAAATTTCGGCTTTCCGGAACTGGATATTGTAAAAAGTGAAACGAATAACTATGAAGTAGTGATCTACGGTGAATCACGGGGCAAAGACAGAGAAGAAGCATTGCATTTTGCAAAAAATATTCTCTATGACCTCACTCAAAAAGATTCGCTTGTTGAATTTGCCCCTTACTTTTCTGTGCCTAAAGATGAAAAATGGAGGGCTCAGCAGGTGCATATCGAGGTGCGTGTGCCCAAAGGCAAAGTGGTATACATCGGCAGAAGCATGAAGAACATCATCAATGACATCAAAAACGAAACCAACACCTGGGACGGTGACATGGTAGGAAGAAGGTGGATGATGGGTGTGGAAGAACTGAAGTGCCTGGATTGCGAGGGACTGGATACAGACCGCGGTAAAAAATGGAAACGGCATATTGATATTGATGTGTCAAACGATGAAGAAGAAAAGGCTGAGCCTGTGGTGAAGGTAACAGAAGTGCCTCCGGTGAAAAAAGCAGCTCCTGTACCAGCAACCAAAAAAGATTCGATAAAATAATAATTAATAAAAAAATTAAATACCTTGAAAACATTCACACAACACCCACAAAGAATGGAAATTCTCAGGAACACTAACAAACTTCTTTTAACAGCCGGCATGCTGATATGCGTAACAGCAGGATGGTGCCTGGGAAACCTTACCTCACAGGTGTTTGATAAACAACACCACACAGTTGCAAGTATCAGCAACAATATCATATTGCATGCAGTCCCGATAAACGGAAAAACATTGCCAACCATAATGCTGAAAGAATTTCCGGTAATTGCGGGTAAGCATTAAGACAAAGAAAATAAATCAACGATTAAAACCAAAAAACAATGGAAACACAAAACAATGCCGGAGGCATCCCTTCGGAACAAACAGAAAAAACAAAAGCAGCCAGAAAAGCAGGAGGATTGCTCTTCACCGGAAGTATGTTCATCGGAATGGCTGCAGGATGGTACACCGGGCATTTCAACATAGGCATGTTCGGAGGAATGGGTATCGGATTCATCCTGATGGCAGTAGTGATAGCATCTGACGCAAGTAAACGATAAAGTTAAAATACGTTAAACCATTTCTTATTCAATTCGTCTAACAGGAATTCTGAGTATCATTGCGTGGTATGAAAAAACTGCTTTTCACTCTTCTGATCTTCTCTTTTGGAAAGTTATTCTCCCAAGGCCAGGGCCAATGGCAGGGAGGTGGTGGCCCCGGAGGCGGTGGAAGCATCAAAGAGAAGATGGAGAAAATGAAAGTGGGCCATTTATACGGCAAGATCGTAGACAGCACTTCGGGCAAAGGAGTAGAATTTTGTTCCGTTCAGCTGATAGGAAACATGTTCGACACCATTACCAAAGCGATCAAAAAAGACGCAATTGTTGGAGGGCAGCTTACCAGAGAGAATGGGGACTTCAGTTTAGAAAAGGTAAATGTGCTCGGAAAATACAAGATCAAGATCGTTGCTATGGGCTATGAAACAAAAGAGGTCCCCTTCTCTTTCGGCCTTGATATAGAAGGAATGAAAAGTGGAGGAATGCAAAACATGATGGGTGCAATGAACGCCATGGACAAAGATCTTGGCAATATCAAACTGAAACCCCAGGCAACCAAGCTGAAAGAGGTGGAGGTGGTTGCCACTACCCCTGTCATGGAACTAAAGCTCGACAAAAAGGTATTCAACGTAGAAAAAAATATTATTTCGGCAGGTGGTACCGCGCAGGATGTATTAAAACAGGTTCCAACCGTGAGTGTGGATGTGGACGGCAATGTATCCCTCCGCAATGCATCTCCGCAGATCTTTGTGGACGGTAAGCCCACTACCCTCACCCTTGATCAGATTCCTGCCGATGCGATCCAAAGTGTAGAGATCATTACCAATCCATCAGCCAAATACGATGCATCGGGCGGGCAAGCGGGGATCTTGAATCTCATTCTAAAACAAGACAGGCGCTTGGGCTACAACGGGAACGTACGCCTGGGAATAGATCAATACTCAAAATTAAATGCAGGCGCTGATCTTAATGTTAGGCCCGGAAAAATAAATGTGTTTGTGAGCGGGAATTTAAACCAGCGGTACTCTGTTACCCATGCAACAACCGACCGGGATAATATTATCGGCTATCCGCTTACAACTATTTCTCAGACCGATAAGTCGATCAATGACGGCTTGTTCATGCACTCACGCGGCGGTATTGACTGGTTCAAAGACAATCGAAACACATTTACGCTTTCAGGTAATTTTGTAGCAGGAAAATTCAAACCAAGTGACCTGCTCCACACACAAACTGATACTACCTATTCGTCTTATACGGATTTCAGCACGTATGAAAAAAATTCAAGCACACCCAGGCAGTTCTCCAACGGAGGTGCTTCGCTCCAATACAAACATCTGTTTCCAAAAGAAGGCCAGGAGCTCACCGGCGATCTGAACTACAATAAAAGCCAGTTTGTTGCTTCAGGCGATTACAATTCAAAATATTATTTCGCGAATGGAAATCCATTAGGATCAGATATTGTTCAGCAAATGAAAGGAAATGGAAATAACAGCATCCTGATCGGCCAGACGGACCTCATTCTCCCCTTGAATGCAAAAGATTCCCTTAGAAAAGTAAAAGCTAAGATCGAGACCGGAGTGCGAGGATCCTACAAAGACTTTTTAAGCAAAACGGATAATTTCATAAAAGATACGACCGGGGAGTTCACACTTATCAAGAACCAAAGCACCAATTATAAATTCATTGACGAAGTATATGCAGCTTACATTACATATAGCCGACAAAAGGATAAATTTAGTTACCAGTTAGGGCTTCGGGCAGAGAGCTCATTCTATACCGGCCAACTCATTGATTCCAATAAGACTTTCAAGAATGCTTACCCGGTGAGTTTATTCCCGAGTCTTTCAACCACCTATGATCTTGGCAGCAGTAATAATTTTCAATTCTCCTATTCCAGAAAGGTAAACCGCCCCTCCTTTTTCCAACTCATTCCATTCACAGATTATTCCGATTCGCTTAATCTAAAAAAAGGAAATCCCGGGCTGAAACCGGAATTTACCCACTCGATGGAATTATCGTTCCTGAAAACTATCAACGCCTCCAACAATGTTCTGGCAACAGTTTATTTCAAGAACTCCACTGATCTGATCACCAGCTACCAAGTACAGAAATACGATACTGTTCTGCAGCGCAATGTGATCGTGAGCAGCTATAAAAACGCAAATGCATCTTATGTATATGGTGCCGAACTTACAAGCAAACACGGGATAAAAAGATGGTTGGAGTTCACGCTGAACTTCAATGCTTATTATTCTATACTAGATGCAGGAAATATTCA
This sequence comes from Bacteroidota bacterium, assembly GCA_023251625.1. Lineage (GTDB taxonomy): Bacteria > Bacteroidota > Bacteroidia > Palsa-948 > Palsa-948 > Palsa-948. The sequence goes on along the minus strand of JAHEYK010000020.1, from coordinate 15,570 downwards.
AACAGGCCTCACCAACGAACGATTCAGCTGGTTCACGAAAGAAAATTTTACATTTAAACTTCCTAAGAATTTCAGTGTACAGATCAGCGGGGAGTATCGTTCGCGTGCGGCAGTACCTATCGGGCAAGGAGGCGGAGGTATGGGCGGATGGATGGGAGCGCCAACAGCCACCGCACAAGGGTATGTGAAAGAACGCTATTCTATAGATTGCGCCATCAAATATGATTTTATGAAGAACAGGGCGGCTTCTCTGAGCGTGAATGTGCGAGATATCTTTGGAACAGACATCAACGAAACAATCACCAATTCAGAATACTTCTCCCAAACCACTTCACGTTTGCGCGATCCGCATTTCATACGCTTGAATTTCTCTTATCGCTTTGGCAAGTTTGATACCTCCCTCTTCAAGCGCAAGAACAACAAAGTGAACATGGAAGGGATGGATGTGGGAATGTAGTACTCAGTTAAATTAAGTTTCCTATATAAATTTGAATTCCCGATAATGATTTACTTTTGAGTAAATCATTAAGCATGGCAAACCCATGGAATTTCAAATGAATCCGATAATTATTTCACAGAGAGAGAGAAGGCCTTATTATCTTATTTTTCTCTTTGCTGCAGCGCTTTATCTGAACACAGCAGGCAACGGATATGCGCTGGACGATGGGGCCGTTCTAACGCAGGCAAAATACGGGCTGAAAAATGTGCCCGCCCTTCTTTCAAGTGATCTGTTCGCTCCGGTATACGGCCAGCCATTGGATATAGGAATTCGGTGGAGGCCTTTTACGTTGCTATTTTCAGCAGCTGAATTTCAATTTTTCGGCAACTCACCCTTTACCGGCCACTTGATAAATATTATTTTATACGGACTGTGCGGGTGTGCATTGTTAAAATTATTGGTGGTGCTACTGCCCGAAATCTCTCTGGTAGCCTTCATCACAAGCCTGATTTTTGTTGCCCACCCAATTCATACCGAAGTGGTTGCGAACATTAAAAGCCGGGACGAATTATTTTCTTTTCTCTTTTTGATCCTATCCGTTATCTTCCTTATAAGATTCATTAGCCTTAAATACAAAAGGGATCTTTTATGGGGGTGCGCGCTGTACCTTCTCGCCTTGTTCTCAAAAGAGAATGGAATTGCATTTATTGCGACAGTACCGCTCCTTATTTTTTGTTTTACAGATAAAAGTTGGAAACAAAGCATATTGCTCACCTTGCCTTATCTGGCAATAACATTATTCTACCTCGCAATCCGCGCCTCCGTATTTCACGGACTCATCATTGGCGATGTAAACAAAGACATTCTGGAAAATCAGTTTTACGGAATACCCTTTCTTCAAAAGATGGCGAATGTATCCCACGTGCTTGGGAAATATTTATGGCTGCTCATCTTCCCGCATCCTCTTTCATTTGAATATTCATATAATCAAATTCCGTTGATCCGCTGGGCGGATCTAAGAGCAATAGTACCTGCAGTCTTTTATTCGGGACTTTTTGCATTCGCAGTAAATCATATACGGTCAAACAAAAAGAACGTTTCATCACCCTCTGCTTCCACTGTAAAAAACCCAACTATAAAAATAAAACTCACACTTGCCTTCTGTATTTTATTCTACCTTATAACAATTTCTATCGTGTCAAATGCCTTCTTCAACATTGGCACACCCATGGCCGAACGGTTTTTATTTATGCCTTCGCTGGGATTTTGCCTTGCTATAGCTATCTTGCTGCTCCTGATACTAAAAATAAAATCCTGGGGAGAAATACATTTACTTCCATCTTTATACATCCCTCTAGGACTGTTGCTGGTTGCTTTTAGTTTCAAAACAATTGAACGCAATAAGGACTGGAAAGATAACATCACGCTGTTCAGCCATGACGCGCAAATTTCAAACAACAGCGCAAAAATTCATTATTACTATGGAGGTGAACTTTTGGAAGCCTGCAAGCAGATTCCGGTTGATAATCCTGCAAAAAGAACAGAGTTGGAAAATGCTCTTAATGAAGAAAGGAAAGCGATTGCCATCTATCCAAAGTTTTATGTTGCTTATCATACGATCGGGCTTATTTACGATGAACTGCATCTGACAGATTCCGCTGTTTATTATTTCAATAAAGTGATTGAAATGGAACCAAGGTATGCTGAGCCTTACGGTAAACTTGGATTGATCTACGGAAAAATAAAGAACGACCCTGACCAGGCAATATACTATTACAAAAAAGGATTGGAGCTGAAGCCGAACAATGCCCTTTGGGGTTTGCAGTTAGGGGTAGTCTACGGTATGAAAGGCAGGTACAAAGATGCCATTAGAATTTTTGAACATGTAAAAGAAATGGATGCGGAAAAAATAAATGAATGCAATCTGAATATCGGCACTTCCTATTTCTTTTTGGAGAACTACTCCGAAGCGTTGAAATATTTTCAACTTCTTTTACAAGCAGATCCGCAGAATAGCGTTGTAATTAAAAAAATCGGAGAGGCCTATCAGGCCATGGGCGATTCTCTAAAAGCAAATGAATACTTTAGCAGGATCAGCAGGTAACACTTAATAAATCATAATTTTTTTCATATATATATTATTGTCGCTGGTGGCAACAACTGTATATACACCCGAAGCGAGACGACAGGAGGGATCAATGGCAATAATTTGCTCATCATTGTTCTTATAAAAAACTTTGGAGTAAAATTCTCTACCAAGCATATCGCGCACAACTATCAACATCTCTTTACCATTCATTGCAAAAGAATTGTCAAAGCTCAGGTAGAAATTTCCATTTGATGGATTCGGATATTGCCATACCCCATTGCCCGACCCCGGTTTCACCACAACAGGGCCAAAATAATTGTACCGGCCATTATAATCAAACTGCTTAAGGCGGTAAAAGACCTCGCCACCTGCCGTCCTCCCTGTGAAAAAAGGGTCTTCATCCGTAAATTTATAGTTATGAATAACATCAGAGGTTCCCGCGCCTTGTACAACTCCAACAGAAATAAAATTCACTCCATCACGGCTTCGCTCTACTTCAAAATGATCACTGTTCATTTCGCTTGCAGAAGACCAGAATAGTTGTACGGAATTATTTTCTTCAAGCGAAGCATTAAATGACAGCATTTCAACAGGGAGAGGCACCACATTTCCTGAGAGGCCGCTTGATGCCTGCGATACGGGTAAATTGGGTTGGTTGCCTGTTGTTCCATCTCCAAGGCCACCTTTGTTATTAAAACCAACGCCTAAAATATTGCCTCCCGTTACCTGAAAGAGTGTGAACCTGTCGCCTGCGCTCACAGACAATATCCCGGTCAAGGTGGTTCCTCCTGAATTAAGCATGTGAATAGGCGCATCTCTTTCAGTCTGGGTATTATCAGAACATTGTCCTCTCTCGTTTCGTCCCCAAGACCATGCGGTTCCATCACTTGCTAATGCCACAGCATGATTACCTCCCGCCGAGACAGCCGTAATACCGGTTAGGTAAGCTCCGCCCTGTGCGCCACCAACTACTTGCACCGGAGTAATAGAGGTAGTTGTATTATTGATACCAAGCTGTCCGTTCGTGTTATCTCCCCAGATCCATACTGTTCCATCGTTTCGCAGCGCCATGCAAAAGTTTCCGAAATTACTTGCAGAGACTGCTGAAATTCCCGTAAGGTACGCTCCACCCTGAGCACCTCCCACAACCTGTACCGGTGTGTTCCGTTGTGTTGTGGTATTATCGCCAAGTTTTCCTGCACCGCCATTTGATCCCCAGGTCCATACAGTGCCATCACTTCCCCTGAGAGCCATGGAATGAGAACTTCCTCCTGAAATAGCTGAGATCCCTGTGAGGTAAGTTCCACCCTGGGCTCCCCCAAGAACCTGTACCGGGGTGAGCTGCGCAGCAGTGGTAGTATTATTTCCAAGTTCTCCTAGTGATCCGCCTCCCCAAGTCCAGACGGTGCCATCATTTCTCAACGCAATGGAATGGACATTGGCTGCAGCCATTGCGGTAATACCTGTGAGATAAGTTCCACCGGCGGCTCCGGCAAGAACCTGAATGGGAGTATGGCTATCTGTTTGATTGTTAATTCCAAGTTTTCCGTTATTAGCATCTCCCCAACCCCAAACAGTACCATCATTTCTCAACGCAAGCGAGGTACCATTCCCGGCAGACAGTGCTGTGATGTTGATCAGGTAGGTTCCACCTGTTCCACCGCCAAGAACCTGAACCGGGGTGTTCCTTTGCGTAGTAGTATTATCCCCTAGTGGTCCCGAAGCATTATCTCCCCAAGCCCATGCCTGGCCGCCGGAGCCCCATGCGCGTCCTAATGAATGTGCCTGGCCGGCTGATATAACTTGCGCAAAAGAAAAAAAGTGCGAGAAAAAACACGCTGATAGAAAAAAAAATCTAAAGAGTGTATTTATGAATCTCATTTATTCAAATCTGGTTTTTGAAGTACTTACACACCAAAGATATATATTATATAAGGACTAACCTATTTTTGGGGAAGTTTTCGACCTACGCAGGGATTTCATCGACAAAATGCCTGTTTATTGCCATGAAAAATAACAGCAATCACTTCAACAAAGCATCAATAGTGCACCAACCTGCACGTTCATAAACTGATAAAAAAAATGAAATATCTTATTGTGTCTGAAAGAAAATGGGGAAATAAAATATTTATTCTTGATTGCAAAAGCACTTAACTTCCATCTTAAAAGAATTACTTGATTTTAAAATGTTCGAAAAGAAAAACAGACGATAAGACCACCAAGGTATTTCTAGCTTTAAGCCTGCTGCGCCTTGGATTCCTCCAAACGGGCAAGAAACTCCTTAACAGCTGTATGTACATCTTCGGCCATCCCTTTCTCGTTGATCCACTCATGGCGTTTATAACCGGTGCGCATGTTGAACACGATCAGTATATAATCGCTCAGCTTTTTTCCTGTAGAAAAAAACTTAGGATGATTTGCTTCGATTGCTTTTTCTTCTTGTACAAACTCTTCGTAAGTCATAAATTATTATTTTATATTTCTGTTTTACTTTTTATTTACAATAGTCCTCCCCCTGCGCCCCCTCCATGAGGGGGATAAATACAAACTACAGGTGTATTACTTCTCCATAAGCTTGGGCTGCCGCTTCCATGATGGCTTCGCTCATAGTTGGATGCGGGTGCACGCTCTTTAATATTTCATGCCCAGTTGTTTCTAACTTACGGGCAACCACGATCTCAGCGATCATTTCAGTTACGTTATAGCCGATCATGTGCGCACCCAGCACTTCTCCATACTTGGCATCAAAAATAAGTTTTATAAAACCATCTTTCTGTCCGGCTGCACTTGCTTTACCCGATGCAGAATACGGGAACTTGCCTACTTTAATTTCATATCCTTTTTCTTTTGCCTGCTTTTCAGTATACCCAACCGATGCGATCTCAGGAGAAGTATACGTACAACCGGGGATATTATTGTAGTTGAGCGGCTCCGGATTATGTCCAGCCATTTTTTCCACGCAGATGATGCCTTCAGCGCTTGCTACGTGAGCTAAGGCTTGCCCGCCTACGCAATCGCCAATTGCATAATAGCCGGGGATGTTTGTCTGGTAGAATGGGTTTGTAAGAATCTTTCCTTTGTCTGTTGCAATTCCCACTTCTTCGAGCCCTATGTTCTCAAGATTAGTTTGAATTCCTACTGCTGACAGAACAATGTCACAATCGATAGTCTCTTCACCCACTTTAGATTTTATTTTCACTTTACAACCATCTCCTTTTGTGTCAACGGATAAAACTTCTGAAGAGGTCAATACTGTCATTCCTATCTTTTTGAATGAACGTTCTAACTGTTTTGAAACTTCTTCATCCTCCACAGGCACTACGTTCGGCATAAATTCAACAAGTGTAACTTTTGTTCCCATCGTAGCATAGAAGTATGCAAACTCGCTTCCGATAGCTCCCGAGCCCACCACAACCATTGACTTGGGCATTTTAGGCAACACCATGGCTTCGCGGTAACCGATGATCTTTTTTCCATCCTGCGGAAGGTTAGGTAAGGCACGTGAACGTGCACCAACTGCCATAATTATATTTTTTGCTTCTATCACCGTTTTCTTGCCTGCATCATCCACTTCAACCTTCTTTCCGGCTTTTACTTTTCCGAATCCTTTGATCACTTCTATTTTATTTTTCTTCATCAGGAACTGAACTCCTTTGCTCATTCCGTCTGCAACATCTCGCGAACGCTTTACTACAGCGGGAAAGTCGGCTTCTCCTCCACTCACTTTGATACCATAATCACCTGCATGTTTGAGGTATTCAAAAACCTGAGCGGATTTCAAAAGCGCTTTGGTGGGTATGCATCCCCAGTTCAGGCAAATACCGCCCAGTTCAGAACGCTCTACAATAGCAGTTTTCATTCCCAACTGAGAAGCACGGATAGCAGCTACATAACCGCCGGGGCCGCTTCCTATTACTATGAGGTCGTAATTCATTTCAGTTATTAGTTTTTTAGTTTTTGGTTATAGTCTGATAGTCTACAGTTATTGATCGGATTTCCGGTTCTTTAATTCATTTAATTTCAGAAAGCGAATGTAGGCATTTGTTCCTTTTAACAGGACAGTATATTGTTCAGAAATATTATTGGCAATTTCATCTGGAATGAAATTTTTTCTGGCAGATTTCAGAATATTTCTCTTCGTTTCTTCTGCTTCTCCTTTTGAAATTGTAAGAAAACGTTCTTTTTCCTTAATCGACTTTTTATGGTAGCCTTCTGCAATATTATTAGCTGCGGAGGCTGAAGAACGCCTGATTTGATCAACCGTCCTGAAAATTTCGTCTTTGGGAAACTTCTTCGTTATCTCGTGTACTTTAATTTCAAGATCTTCAGCTAATTTGTATATCCAAAGATTATCTAAACCTGTTGCCATTATAATATAGAGTTATTACTTGATCTGATAACTGCAAAACTAAAACTAAAAACCAAAAAACCAATAACTAAAAATGGCTGATTTTTATGTTTTGGAGGTGACATATAAACAAATATCTTTGGGTTCGATTCATACTTCAATGAAATACATCTTTTCATACACTGAACCCCAGCGACACTTAATAGATATTGAATTCATCGCTGACAGGCTGCAAGGGGACGAGACCACCATTCAGCTCCCTGCCTGGAGGCCCGGAAGGTATGAGCTTGGGAACTTTGCAAAGAATGTAAAACAATTCATTCCGCAGGATGAAAAAGGCAAGCCCCTCCCCTTCCAAAAGATCACAAAAGACTGCTGGAAGATTCAGACCAAAGGAGCAAAAGAACTTCATCTCAAATACAGCTACTATGCAGTTGACCTGAATGCAGGATCAACCTTTGTGGACGAAACCCAGCTTTATGTAAATCCGGTTAACTGCTGTGTTTATATTCCGGACCGGATAAACGAAGCGTGCACCGTTGAATTGAAAGTGCCTGGTAATTACCAGGTGGCTTGCTCCATGCCTTCGGCAACACCACACAAGAAACAAGAAGATACCTCTTACAAGCACTCACTCACAGCAAAAGACTATCACGAACTAGCGGACTCACCTTTCATAGCCAGCTCCACGTTGCATCATAATGTATTTTTCATGGATGGAGTTGAGTTCAATATCTGGTTCCAGGGGGAATGCAAACCCAACTGGCCCAAAGTGATCAACGACTTTTTTATTTTCATCAACGAGCAGTTCCTTACTATGAAGGGAGCCATCCCCACCAATGAATACCATTTTCTTTTTCAGATCCTGCCCTATCGTTTTCATCATGGGGTGGAACATTTGTCTTCTACCGTAATTGCACTCGGGCCATCTTACGATATAATGAAGGGAGATACCTTCCTTGAATTCCTCAGCGTAAGCTCCCATGAACTTTATCACTCCTGGAACATCAAAGCCATACGCCCTGTCGAAATGTATCCGTATGATTACACTAAAGAGAACTATTCCAAACTTGGTTTTGTTTGTGAAGGCGTCACTACCTACTACGGAGATTTTTTTCTTTTCCGTTCCGCCATTTATTCGGAGTTTGAATATTTCAGGTCCATGCTGAGGCATTTACATGCGCACTTTGATAACTTTGGAAGATATAACCTGAGTGTTGCAGATTCATCGTTCGACACCTGGCTGGACGGTTATACCGAAATAGTTCCGCACCGGAAAACATCCATTTACAGCGAAGGTTGTTTGCTTGCTTTGATGACCGATCTGATGATCCGGAAATACACGAACAATGAGCGTTCTTTAGATGATGTAATGCGGCACCTTTACAACGAATTTGCGAAGAAAGAAAAGGGCTACACCGAAGCGGATTATAAAGCCACAGTTGAGAAAATTTCCGGGCACTCTTTCAATGAGTTTTTCAGCAATTATATTTACAAGGCATCATCTTATGAAAATGCTTTAAGAGAATGTATTGAATACATTGGTTTACAGCTAATTATAGTATCATCAAAAAGATACCATGAAAAGAATTATGGCATCAAAATAAGCGAGACATTACCTGTTACAAAAGTGCTTGCTATCTACCCCGGTTCAGTGATAGAAAAAGCGGGCATACAAATGAACGATGAGATCCTATCTATCAACGGATACCCTGTCAAAAATAACTTTGCAGAATGGTCAAAATATTTCGGGCCTCATGAGGTAAAACTGATCGTAAGCAACAGCGGAAAAACCAGGACCATTTCTTTCACTCCTTCTACGGAAGAATATTATAAATCATATTACGTTCAAAAGATCTCCAATGCCAGCGAAGCCCAGGCAAAGAACTTTACCGCATGGAGCAAGCGTAAGTTTTAAATCATCACATCTTGAAAAAAATATTGGTTGTTATTTCCGCTGCCCTGCTCATTGGAGGATGTTTTTTACCCATCATGAGCATAGGAACAAGTACACGGAATTTCTTTGACGAGGTTCCTGCGGGCATTCCGGACGTTCCTCCAAACGCACTGAAATACGCAGCCATTGCAATTATTGGTATCGCACTGGCATCTGCCTTGATCGCATTCATCAACAGGGCTAAGTTTCTCTGGCTGTCCGGAATTCTTACCGGAATAATCCTCACGGGCGTGTATTTTGGTTTTCACGCTAAACTGGATCAGATAAAAGAACAGACCGACACACAGCTTAAAGGATTTATGGGCGGACTCTTCAGGGGTGTTGCTGAATCCATGTTCCAGACTGTACAACTCGGAGGCATCGGGTGGTATGTGATCAGCACAGGTGCTTTGCTTCTTATAGTTTCATCATTCATAAAACAAAGATCTGCCACTTCAATCTCACAATAAATTTAAACAAACAAAATGGAAACTACTACTACTGAATCTGGGCAAGCGAGGCCAAAATTCCTACAGGTAATGTGCATTCTAAGCTTTGTAGGTATTGGTTTCGTGTACTTATTTTCAGCTATAGGAATCAATAAAACATTTCTGCAATCTGAACAAGACAAAGCATCTGAGCGGGATATGACTGTGCAGAAGGTGATACAGATGAACCCGGAAGCCGATGAAGGCGCCATTCTGGAAGCATTATCGGAAGGGGAGAAATATGAAAAGCCAAACTGGTTCATTGGAGTTGCATGCAACATCCTTACGCTGATCGGAGTGATCATGATGTGGCAGATGAAAAAGACCGGCTTCTATCTCTATACTGCCGGAGAGTTAGTCTCTTATCTGCTCACCATCCTATTTTGCGGAATGGACGGAATGAAAGCGGGCATTCATGCAGCTTCCATCTGGGGGAGCTTTGCCGAGAATATGGCCATAGCCGTATTTACCATAGTGGTCGTATTTGATATTGTATTCATTGTATTGTATGCGATGAATTTAAAACACATGAAATAATTTGAGTTGGAGTGGCTCTCCTTTTAATAGAAACCATTATATCCTTAAATGGATATTGGATAACCCCAACTTATCCATCACCATTGTATTTACTGTAATTGGACTGGCAGGAATAATCTTTGCAAAGAGCAGCATACCCCTCAGTGATGGAGATGATGAAGATGCCTCAAGTCGATACAGTAATTCAATACGTAAGTTTCATTCGCCCAAAGTAGTGGTTGAGCTTTTTGACAATGGAGATACCGGTTCTATTACCTATTATAACGACCGAAAACAGCGTGTAAAATACATTGAAAAATATTTGAACGGAAAAACTTCCCTCCTATCCCTGACCCAATACAATGATTCCGGACAAACAGATGAAAACAGCGAATATGATGAGCACGGACATATTATTAGCAAATTCAAAAATGTGAATGGAGAATTTAATGGAGATCAGTTACTTTATTACGGGAACGGAGTTGTGAGAGTGAAAAGAATTTATTCCAAAGGGAAAGAAATTCAGGCCGTTTACTACGATTCCACCGGCAAGCTTATGAAAATAGAAAATAATACCGGAAACTGAAATCAGGTATTTACTCAGGCAGAGCTCAGCGGTCCGCTAGGCTAAATTAATATCGAGAAAAACAAGGACGAAATCACAGCCCATACTCACTCGCCAGATAGATCATGATGGTCATCACCACCGAGCCCATTTCAAGTTCACGCTCATTGACCTGCTCAAAGGTATCACGGGCAGTGTGATGGATAATAAAGTAGCGCTGGTTATCGGGTGTTAATTCCATCAAAGGCACTCCTTGTTTTTTAAGAGGAGAAATATCGGCCCCACCTCCGTTGCGTGTAAAATCATAAGCACCATAAGGGTAGAACAGATCTTTCCATTTCAGGATCTTGTCTTTGGTAGCAGTCGGCATATCAGTAGAAAATCCTCTGGGGGTAAAACCGCCTGCATCTGATTCCACTGCGAGGATGTGTTTTTCTTTTTTAAGTTCTGCTTGCTTTGCATACTCCTTTCCCCCACGCAATCCGTTCTCCTCGTTCATGAACATCACAGCACGGATGGTACGCTTGGGTTTCACGCCAATTTTTTTGAGCGTGCGCAATACTTCAATGCTCTGCATCACACCGGTACCGTCATCGTGTGCGCCTTCGGCAAGGTCCCAGGAGTCCAGGTGTCCGCCCACCACAATGATCTCTTCAGGGTGCTGGCTGCCTTTTATTTCTCCTATTACATTATATGATTTCATTTCCGGAAGGTCCTGGCAACTCATCTTCAGGTAAAATTTTGTTTTGGAATCCTTCTTCAACGCATCTGAAAGCCACTCAGCATCCAACGTACTGATGGCGCAAGCGGGTATCTTAGGAAGCGAGTCCAGGTAACGAAGTGCTCCGGTATGAGGAAAATCGTCCACGTAATTGGTCATGGAACGAACAATACTTGCCACTGCACCTAGTCGAGCAGCTTCAGATGCTCCGGTGGAACGATATTTTACCGCTTCGCCATACATGGAAAAAGGCAGGATCATCGTTACATCAAACGGATGATTGTAAAAAACAATTTTTCCTTTCACACCTTTTTCTCCTAATTTTTTCAGTTCATCGTAATCTTTTACTTCTACAATTTCTGCAGAAACCCCTTGCGCAACAGTGCCCACGCTTCCTCCAAGCGCAGTGATGTTCAGCATGGTTTCGCTTCCTGACAAACTATTGATCGCTTTACCGATCTCTTTTTCTCCCCTCACCCAATGCGGCACCATCACCTCTTGCAGATACACCGTATCAAAACCATAGCTCTTCATGATATCATGCGTCCAGTTCACAGCTTTCTCCGCTCCTGCAGAGCCGGTCAAACGTGATCCGATTTTTTTGCAGAGATATTCTTCATTCTTGTAAACCTGCCCGCTGGTGAAGATCTCATCGGAGATTTTTTTGATAATAACAGAGTCAGGAGTTTGGCCGGACGTCTGATGACTGATGCCGGATGCGAAAATTGAAATTGCAAAAAGTAAAGTTTGTTTTTTCATACGATAAATGTAAAATTAATTGGTGTCATACCAGTCTCGCTTTCGGCTTAATTTCAGATCCTGCAGAACACTGGCTTTGACCGCAATGGTGAGCATATAGCTTTTACGGAACCCAAAAGGTATCCAGTTCAGGCGCATCTCCCAGCAATGAAGGTCGCGGTATACATCAAACGAAGTAAAAGTAAAATCTTTTCTGATAAAGTCGAACCCCGAGTGGAATCCCACTTTCCATTTTGATGTTACGCTCAGATTTCCACTGAACGCCAATGACTGAATAACTGTATCCCGCACGGTAGGTTTCAAATAAACGAGGTTGTAGTTTACAGTCAGGTCCCAGGGTACATTAAAGTCAACATAATATTCAGGATGCAGCTGCACATAGCCGAGTTCATCTCCGTAAGTAGCAGGACGTTTTACATTGGAAGTCTTAGCCTTCTCATCCTTCTTTTTGACAAGCGACTTCAAACTTGTGCTCAAAGAGAGCGCAGCCGAGGTAAGCCTGCCGATGTGTCCATTCCTATCATATTCAAATCGTTCTACTCTTTTCTTCAGGCTGTCGTTATATACATAAGGGTCAATAACCCCCACTAATGTAAGGTCAATCTGTTTGAAAATTTTTGTCCTGCCTGACACATTAATGTTGGACCATTGAAAATGATCTGCCGAAAGATTGTATCCAGAAGTGATGCTTAGATTCTCGATTAGAACAATTTTTCGGTCCTGACTGGAAGTATCTTTCCTTGACGGGCGCACTTTCATCTCCAGGTTATTATTGAATCCAAAATTGATGAACCCTGATTTTCCTGCACCCGGATAACCATATATTCCATTTTCAAAATAAGAATACAGCAGCTTATTATCATCCGTTTTACTGGTCAACACTGAATCGTAATATCCATATTTCATCTGGCCATAATCCGGACGATAACTGAACGAGGCTGTTGGCGTAAGCACATGGCGGACGGCTTTCACTTTAAAATTTTTAAATGCATACATCCCATATAACTTTGTACTGAATGTAAGCGCAGCATTGTAATCATAGGCTCCTTTAAAGCCATTCACCGTATCTGTAACGATCACATTTTTAGCTGTATCTAAACGTTTCCTGTAGGTTTGAAAATATCCATAGCTGTTCACGTTCACAGAAGGGGTTATGATAACAGGGCCCGCGTTCATCGAAGTACTTATCGGAATGGTTCCCTTCAATCCATTCCGGAATAAACGTTTCGCCCCAGGCTGGAACTCGGCAGAGTTTGGCTTGAACAAAAGCGTATCATATGTGGTCACCTGATTTTTTGCAGTCAAAGAACCGCTCATTCCTATCTTCTCAAAAACATTTTGCTTGCCCATATTGTTTTTTCTTTTGAGCGGATATTGCCTTGCCACGGTGAATGCTGCTTCGGGCAATGTAAGGTCAACCACACTTTCTGATCCTTTGTGATCTGCCCGGGCACGTTTGGTCTGGCTTTGGGCCAGGTTCAACGAAAAATTAAATGGCTTACCGGGCCATGATTTATTCCAGGCAATGTTAGAATTAAATGAGTTGGAGAGATAATCATTTGCATTGCTGGCATTGTACTTCTGATAATTACTGCTGCCGGCATTTACATTCGCTGAAAAACGTGAAGTAGGGTTCGATTTAGGGTCCTGAGAATGCTGCCACTTGATAAAAAAATCGTGCGACTTGCTGTAATCAGGGAATTCCGGTTCACTGAGCTGTATTTGCGAAGTGCTTATTCCCAGAAACCCCTTATACTTATATCGTTTGACATAATTCGTATTCGTCCTCACAGCAAAACTTCCTTTCGAATAAAAATCACCACGCAGTGCCACATCAAAATAATCGCTGAAGCCGAAATAATATCCTCCATCCTTGAGGAAATAGCCCAGGTCAGATTCTCCGTAGGCAGGTATGAGCACTCCGGATTTTCTGCCCTTCTTATTCGGAAATACACCGAAGGGAAGTCCTAGTGGTGTAGGCACATCCCCGACCGAAAGATAAGCCGGGCCAATAATTATTTTATCATCGGGAATGATCTTGATCTTGGTAGCCTTTAAATAAAAATGCGGGTTCTGCAAGTCGCAAGTTGTATAGCGGCCGTTTTTGATATAATAAATATCACCGGTGTCTTTCTTAGCATCTCTTGCATGAATGTAAGCATCGCCTTCTTTCGTGGTCACATCACGTATCTTTCCTTTTTTTGTATGAAAGTTATACGTAAGTTCTTTTGCATCAAAACTTTTTCCTCCATCTGCAAACACCGGATCACCAATGGGCAATCCCAGGCTGTCGAGCAATACTTTTCCGGCCGTATCTCTTGCCCCACGCGAGTAAGCAATATCCTTTGACATGTCAAACTCAATGTAATCTGCGTTCAACACCATGGTTTCGTAGGTCACCTTTGCCTCGCCAAAGAGGTACACTTTTTGTTCAGCTACATCAAAGCGTATGGAATCTCGGGCGGTGTAAATCACTTTTGACTTGAGGCCTGCGCTGTTGTCTTCTTTTACAGCAGGAACAGGAGCAACTTTAGCCGATGTATCCTTTCCATCAAGGGCTGAAACCTGCGCAAACAGGCCTGCATCGGCAATTAACATTGTGATGGTGAAAAAAACAGATATTAGGACCTTATTCAGCACTGCTCTAAAGTAATTTTGCTATGGGGGTAAAACTAAACAAAAAATATTGTTGTCTCAGGTTACAAAGTCCTGCCAACACTAACAATAAATTGTGAACAAACGCAGGTCCATACTTCTTATTGCTTCCATAGCTTTTTTGGGTACTTCATATACACCAAATTTTAAGCCAAAGTTAGGGACGAAAGACGAAGGCCGAAGGGTGAATAATACACCCCAAATCCCACTTGAAGCAATGCCGTTATTCGGGATCAAAACGGTAGTGATCGATGCCGGTCATGGGGGAAAAGATCCGGGATGTTTAGGGATAACCACCAGTCAGGAAAAAGATGTGGCTCTTGCCATTGCATTAAAACTTGGAAAATATATCCAAGAAAAGACACCCGATGTAAAAGTGATATACACCCGCAGCACGGATGTATTCATTGACCTGGATGAACGCGCTGCCATTGCCAACAGGGCCAAAGCGGATCTTTTCATATGTATTCACTGCAACACGGCTTGTTCGATCAATAAAAAGACCCGAAAAAAATCATGTAACGAAGATGTCTTTGGAACGGAAACTTATGTCATGGGGCTGCATAAAACAAATGCCAACCTGAATGTGGCAAAACGAGAGAACGAAGCGATACTTCTGGAAAAAAATTATCAGAAGCGTTATGATGGCTTTGACCCTAACAGCGAAACAGGATACATTCTTCTCACTATGCAACAAAGCGCTTACCTGAAACAGAGTCTGAATTTTGCATCCAAGGTACAGAAGCAAGTAAAAGAAAAAGCCGGCCGCGTGGATAAAGGAGTACAGCAAGCAGGATTTCTGGTACTATGGAGAACTGCGATGCCCAGTGTACTCATCGAAACAGAATTTATTTCCAATACAGAGTCCGAAAGATTTACAACGACCGAAAAGGGGCAGGACAATATAGCGCGTGCCATCTTTGGCGCATTCAGACAATACAAAGATGAAATAGAAGGAAAACTGATCAAGTACGATGATGATGTGGAGAATAGCGTCCCTTTTGTGTTACCGAAGGATACGACAACTAAGAAAGATAAGTCAGAAGGCAAAAGT
>JAHEYK010000019.1 GCA_023251625.1 Bacteroidota bacterium | reverse complement strand
AAACTGACACGCACTTTTCATTACCACGTATGGCCCTTTCAAAAATTCTCGTTCAAGGAATAAAACTTTATGCATACCATGGCTGCCTGAAGGAAGAATCGGTTATTGGCGGAAATTATATTGTAGATATCAGTATTGAAGCAGACCTGAGCAAGCCTTCCCGATCAGACAAACTGGGCGATACGTTAGATTATGTAACGGTGCATGAGATCGTTAAAAAAGAAATGGCCGTTCCCTCAAAACTCATCGAACACGTTGCAACAAGGATACTTGACAGGCTGAAAAAACAATTCCCAAAAACTTCTGCTATTGAAGTAAAAGTGACCAAGCTGAACCCACCTATTCCCGGCGATGTTGAACAAGTAAGCGTGATCGTTTACGGATAAAATATACTTTTAGCCCTTCTAAAGGATACTCTCATATTGGCGATATATTCCTATTTTCGCGTCCCATCAGGGTCGGATGGCCGAGCGGTTAGCCCCGATGCATCGGGAAAAAGCTCCTACACCGATCTGACTTGAGTGATGGTAGAAAAATAGTAGTGCAAAATGGTCGGATGGCCGAGCGGTTAGGCAGAGCTCTGCAAAAGCTCCTACAGCGGTTCAAATCCGCTTCCGACCTCACCAAAATCCCTTTGTCGCTCCGCGATAAAGGGATTTTTATTTTCGCAGAGGCTGAACCAAAGGTTCAGAAAGCGGAGAAAATAAAAAAACGAAGGGTTTAACCTAGACCTTTGTATTTTCCTGCATTTCTGCAATTACTAATCATTCAATCCCTTTCCTTTTAGAATTTGCTTCATGCATTTTTCAATCCTCGACTCCCGGGTCTTGGATTGTTTGGGTGCAGAAAAATAAAGAATGTATCCTCTTTGTCGTCCCGGTGTCAATGCATAAAAAGCAGTTTTCAGGGCAGGAATTTCAATTAATTTCTTTTGAAGTTCTGCAGGAATATTAAATTCTTTGGTCTTTTTAAAATTCACCTTCAAACCGGCTTTATCCAGTTCAATGGCTTCATAAATATAAGCTTTCAGGATGGCTTTCATCTCCGTTATTTCCCGAACGGCGGTAAACCGCATCTGGCGTGCTGCCTGCACATTCGCCGTTTGTTGGACCAGGACAGCATCGGCATCTTTTAATAAGGCACCTTTGAAAAACAAAACTGCACAATATTCTTTAAACACATGAATCAAAACTATGTTACTTTTCGGCTTGCCCGCTTTGGTGGGAAATGAATAACAAGGGACGCCCCACTTTAATTCTTCGGCGAGTCCGCAGTCAAGAACGATCATTCTTAATTTTTCCAATTCTTCCTGCCACTTTGAGGATTTATTAAAATAAAAATCAACCTTGGGATTCATATGTTTCGTTTATTGGTCAATGAATATTTTTCTAAAATCAAACTCTTAACGAGCCCCGGAATCCTCGGGCTGCGTAGTAAGATTCTGCGCCGTTGTGATACACAAAAACAGTTCCGTACCGGAAATCAGCAAAGATGGCACCGCCCAGTTTCCTAATATCAGCAGGTGTTTTTATCCAGCTCGACGTTTTTGTATCAAACTTTCCAAGCTTCTGCAACTCCCGGTATTGTTCTTCCGATAAAAGCTCAATGCCCATCGCAGCAGCCATATCCACAGCATTATTTTTCGGTTTATGTTCTTTTCTTGACTCCAATGCTTCGCGGTCATAACAAAGACTTCTGCGATCCGTAGGGCTTTCGGCTGAACAATCATAAAAAATGTATTCCCCTGCTTTTTTATCCTGACCAACAACATCCGGCTCACCGCCTGTTCTTTCCATTTCGTTGAGCGACCACATTTTTTCAGGGCTAGCTTCCAGCTTTGCCTGCACTTTAGCCCATTCAATACCTTTATGGCGATTCATGTTTTTTCCGAAACGACTTAGTAATGTACCAATCAAAGCTTCACATTGTTTTGGTGACAATTTTATTTTAAATTTTTTCATTTTTTTATGCATGGTCGATATTAAGGCAAAATTATTCGATTTTTCGAAAAAATTAATATTAATATGCGTAATCATGTATCCTTTAAAATTGCAAAAAAATAATACGCTACCCGAAGGCAATAAAAATGAGAAAGGGAAATAGATGAAATGCAGCAGATGACCTGTCAGATGCAACATAACCACATCCAACTTAAGTTATGCCTTATACATTTCACAGATCGTTCTTGATAAATTTTCTCTGGATACTTCTATAACGCTCGGATACAGTAACAATGTACATTCCGTTTTGAATGTTGCTCAGGTCCATTTGCAGCAGATTGGAACCTTTTACTCCAGCAAATCTTTCCTGCCGAATGATCCTACCCTGAAGATCTATGACAGAGATAGAAACCTCCTCAGCAGCAACCAAAAAAAGAGTTCCTTTCAATACGCCTTCGGCCACAGGATTCTTCAGCATCAGACTCCAGTGATGGGGAGGGGAGCATGAAACAGGGACAGAACCGTAATATTCATACTGACCGTCATAATCTATTTGCTTGATACGGTAATAAAATGTGGAAGTCTGAGAAGCAATCTCAAAATCAACAAATTCGTAACTATGTATTAACGACGAGCTGCCCGATCCTTTTACAGTTCCAATCTCCTGAAATGTTTGTCCATCTTCGCTTCGCTCAACAGAAAAATAATTATTGTTTGTTTCGGAAGCTGTTGTCCATTCACATTTCACAACTCCTGAATTGCATAAAGCATTGAACGAAAGTAGTTCGACGGGCATAAGAGGTGTTATTGTAAAAGTTCCGCAGGTCGGTTTTATGATATCGCAGCTGCCGCTGGTACAAAAAGTACAAAAACCCGTAGTAGGAGTTGTTGCGCATGTAGAGGCTGTTACAGACGTGCGGGAGCCAATCGAACCAGTAGTAAATGCAGGTGTGGAATGAGTATCATCGCTGCTTATATTTAATACTGTGTTCGTTGTGGTAGAAGAGCAGCAAACACTACCATCAAGAAGTATTTCCGAAAGATATCCGGTTTGAAAAGGTCCGGCAAGACACACCGTAGAAACAAATGTGTATCCCCCCATATAAATATCTGTACCCACCGAACTGGTGGCGAGGCAATATGCCTGATCCGCATCTGCCGTGGCAATATGTATTGGTTTTTGCCACATGATGGTTCCCAGTGAATTCATTTTTAATAGATACGCATCCGATTTTGGATTGACACCGAAATTTTCGGTAAGCCCTGCAAAAACATAATTATTATCAGCTGCCACTACCACAGATCGAGCAATATCATTAGACAATCCGGTCCCGGTTCCGGTTCCGCCAATTGTTTTTGTCCATTGTAACGTTCCGGTTGCATCCAATTTTATCATGTAACAATTATTATTCGAGAACTGGCAATTGGGCATATATTTCTGACCGGCAATAATATATCCTCCCTCTGGGGTCTGAGCAATATCATTAGCCATCGCAGAAGGAAGTCCACGACCCGCTATGCCATCACAGCCAGCATCCTGAGTGCCGTAAGAAACATTCCATTGAAGCGTGAAAGAGGCATCCACTTTACATATATAGGCTCTCTTCCAAGTAGGTGATGATACCGCTAGCTGATATCCGCACATAGCATATCCACCATCGCTGGTTTTAATAATGGAATTATACGCTCCGCTTCCACCCATGGTTTGGGTCCACTGCAATGTACTTCCATCGCTACTTATTTTCGCAGCAAAAAAATTAGGGGCGGATCCCGATTGACCCACACCGATAAATCCTCCATCTGTTGTCTGAACAAGATCGTTGAAATATTCATTGGGAGTACCACCAGCCACCTGAGTAGACCATTGCCACACACCCGAAGCGTTTGTTTTAATGATCGTTGCATAGTTGAATGCTGTAATACCTGCCATTGCGTATCCACCATCAGCAGTTGCGATCAGGGGGTTGCTTCCAAAACCGGCTGCCGCACCGAAATCAGTAGCGTATGTATCATCGCCGATCATATTCATCCATGCCAGTGTTCCGTTGGAATTAATTTTGGAAATGTAGGCGTACCGCTGTCCGTTCGAACTACAACTAACATCTTTCGTGCTGCCTGCTATGACGATAGATCCATTTGTATTTGATACCAATCCATATATATAGGTATTTGTAGCTCCGGAATTATACCATCCGTCAGAGGGTTCAACCCAGGCACAAGCTCCTTGAGCAACCAAAAGATTATTCCCTGTGAACATTAGAAAAAACAGCGCAATGAAGAGTCGCAAAGTAAACCTCACATTACAATCATTTGTCATTTTTTTTGTCATCACGATTTCGAATTTAATCAAAATTTCATGCACTTTTTTACAATGCTTTTTTTATTGTCGGATGCCCGGATAAAATAGGCGCCAGCCGCCAAACCCGTTAAATTTATTTTTAAGTTATTTACCCCTTTAACAGCACTTTTATTTTCCTGCACGAGCATTCTCCCCTGTAGATCAAATACCGAGATCTGCACCGCAGCATCTTCAGGCAAAATAAGCGTACCTTTTAGTTGCTCTTCCTGAAAAACATTTTCTAAAACAAGACCCCACCCGTCGCCTGGATCGCATTTTCCGTACACAGGTCCATAAGAAACAGATCGGCCATTATAATCCGTTTGTTTCAGCATAAAATATTTCACCTCTTTCCTTTCGTCCGAAGCAGAAGAGAAATCCACAAATTCATAATTACGCACGGTCGAGGAAGTACCGGCTCCGTTTACAGTTCCTAACTCCTCATATGTTTTTCCATCATCACTATGCTCAATCGAAAAAAATTGATTGTTATTTTCTGATGCGGTTGACCATTTAAAAAGCATCGCTCCTGAATTACAGGATGCAGTGAATGAAAGCAGATCAATTGGCAAGGGAGTTACAATGTAATTATTTCCGCAGGCAGCACCGGCCACTCCGACTTTTCTTGCTCTTTCACAATACCCTCCTGTCCATTCAAAATGATCGCAGGGGCCACAGGGGAATGATGACACTGAATTACACAACTTACAGCCATTGGGCGCAGGCGGGCCGGGAGGTGTTGTGTGAGTGCCACAGGTTGTACTTGCGACGCAGGTATTAGCAGTTACTGATGTACGTGTTCTTAATGTATTATCAACCGTGTAGGAAGGTGTAATAACATTATTATCACTCCCAGAGCTAGTTGCCGTGGTGGTGGTGGTGGTGGCACAGCACACACTTCCTGCGGGATCTACTTCAGAAAAAAAACCGACCTGAGAATTTGATATGGTTGTTGGCGCGAGAGGGCCAGACGCCAACGTACAAGTAGCAGTTTGTGACCGCCCTCCCATGTAAGTATCTTTTGCTTTAGAACTTCTGCCAATACAAAAAGCCTCATCTCTTTTTGTTCCATTACCTCCGCTAAGTCCCACAGGCTTTTGCCATGCCACACTTGCATCTGTATTCAGTTTGAAAATATACGCCTTGCCTGTACCATAGGTGGCCTGGTTGACAAAATTTTCCGTATATCCGGCAAATACAAAACCTCCATCTTCCACCACCACTACACTATGGGCGATCTCGCTGGCATTTGTGGTAGTTCGGGTGCCTCCAAAGGTTTTGGTCCAAAGAAGCCCTCCATTGGAATCAAGATAGATAAGATAAGCATCATACGCCCCGTTTGCACAGGTCATATATTCCTGTCCGGCAACAATGAATCCTCCATTTGCAGTTTGCGCGATCTCATTGGCAGTTTCGGTAGGAGGCGAGCAAATCGCACTTGAACCGTATGAATAATTCCACTGAAGTACAAAGGAAGAATTAACTTTACATATATAGGCTCGTTTCCATGTAGCAGAAGATGGTAATGTTACCTGGTCATAACCGCAAAGGGCATAGCCTCCATCCGATGTTTTTATAATGGAATTATACTGCCCTGTTCCGTTATATGCCTGCGTCCATTGCAAAGTGGCTCCGGTATTATCAAATTTCGAAGCGAAAAAAGTAGGATTGGCAACAGGACCCGACTGTCCTACCGCTATATATGATCCATCGGTTGTCTGAACCAGATCATGAAAATACTGAGTCTCACTTCCACTGACAGATGCGCGAGCAGTCCATTGCCAGTTTCCGGTTGAACTTATTTTTATGATCGAACCGTAGTGCTTTGACGTTCCGTCATTCGCAGTTGTAACTGCTGCCAGCGCATACCCTCCGTCGGTGGTAGCAATCATGGGATTTCCGCCATAGGATGCTGCTCCAAGAAAATCAGTGTTATATGATTCATCGCCTATCGTGTTCGACCATGCAACCGATCCGTCCGAGTTCATTTTCTGAATATACGTGTACGATACTGTACCTGTAGCAGCAGCGCAAGCAGCGGTACAAATATCTTTGGTAGGCCCAGCAAGAACAACACTTCCATCTGTATTTGCAACCAATCCATAGATGAAGGTTGATGTAACGCCCGGAGAGCTCAAAGGAAATTGACCGTCAGAAGGTTCCACCCAAGAGCAACCCTGAGCAAATAGATTGCCACCTTGTAACAATAAAGACAAGAATATCACCAATACAGATCTAAAAAGAGATCTCTTTCGCAAAAAACTTCCCTGATATATCCTTTCCCTTTGCAGCATTAATTATTTGATCAAACTAATATTCCCCTTTTTTATTACCTGCTGGCCATTCAACAGGGTAGCTTTCATATAATAAGCAAATATCGAACTATTTTCTGTTTTTTCCTTCATCCAGCCGTCCCAGGCTCCTTTAGGATCTTCGGTAGTAAAGACCTGCTCTCCCCAGCGGTTATAAATAATAAATTTGTATGTTTTAATACAGGAATAGTTTCCGTACAATAATTGCAGAATATCATTCTCCTGATCGCCATTTGGAGAAAAAGCATTGGGTATAAAAAATTCTCCTACAGAAGAGAAAGAACAATCTATGGGTTCAACAAAAACGGTAACGCAAGCAGTATCTGAACAGCCAAAACTATTCGACACCATGACGCAGTACTGAGTGGTTGCTATCGGAGCAACCGTAATAGTCGAAGTTGTACTTCCATCGCTCCACAAATAACTTCCGCCTCCTAATGCTCCCAGTGTAGTGCTTTGCCCCGCCAATATAGTTACGGTGCTGTAAGCCCCCGCAATCGGATTTGGTATTACAATTACCGATGCATTGGCGGTATCCCAGCAGGAGCCGCTTGTAACCAGAACCGAATAATTTGCACTGGTGACAGGGGATACAATTATTGACGCGGTAGTTGCTCCGTTACTCCATGCATAGTTGCCTCCCCCTGTAGCAGAAAGGGATGCTGATTGTCCTGCGCAAATGGTATTGTTAGGGCCCGCGGTGGCAGCAATAAATGATACGATAGTAACAGTTGTTATAGCGGTATCACTGCAAGCACCATTTGAAACAACCACCGTATACGATGAAGTTATTGTTGGAGATACAACAATGGATGCCGTTGTATTGCCTGTATTCCAGGAATATGTATTTCCACCTGTTCCAGTCAAGGTAACGATCGCACCTGCACAAATGGTTGCGCCCTGCACTGAAGCCACAGGAAGAGGAGAAACATTGACGGTAGTTGTTGCAACACCCGTACATCCATTTGCATTAGTTGCAGTAACCGTATATACTGCTGAAGCCGTAGGCGACACTGTTACAGCTGTTGCAGTCGATCCATTGCTCCATAAGTAACTTGATGCACCGGTTGCGGCAAGTGTAGCACTGCTCCCCGCACATATATTTACACTGCCTGCAATAGAAGGTGTAACGCCGGAAATAACATATACAGTTACCGTAGTGGCAGCCGCACAGCTTCCGTTGGAAACAAGTACAGAATAAGTAGTCGTGGCTGAAGGAGAAACGACGATAGAATTTGTTGTCTGTCCTCCGGGATTCCATGCATAACTACCTCCTCCGGTTGCCGTGAGCGTGGTGCTATTACCTGAACACAACGTAGTATTGGCCGAAGAAATATTGGCAGTAACTCCTGAAATCACCCACACGGTTGCAGCAGCAGTATCCACGCAACTTCCTACGGAAACAATAACAGAATAAGTAGTATTTGCAGTTGGCGAAACAGTAATCGAATTACTTGTCTGGCCGGTGCTCCAACTGTAACTCCCTCCTCCAGAAGCAGTGAGTGTGGCCATATCGCCGGCACAAACAGTAGTTCCGGATACAGTAGCAGCAGGAAATGGTAAAACTGTAACGGTGGTAGTAGCTGCTACTGTGCAGCCGCTCACGTTCGACGCAATCACTGTATAGGTACTTGAACCTGTTGAAGGCGTAATAGTAATTGCCTGTGTTGTACTTCCTCCAGGATTCCAGACATAGGAAGAAAATCCAGAGCCTGCGGTGAGCGTTGCTGAACTGCCTGCACACAATGTAGCAGCGCTGGCTGTAAGGGTAAGCGGTGTTGCAGTGAATGTTCCATTGATCTCTTTGACTATTATAAATTGATAGTCCGGATCTGCTATATTGGGAGGAGGCAATGTAGAATTTGATTTGTACGTTATTTTAATCGAACTCAGACCCACATTTGCAAATGTAACTGTGGAAAATAATGTTCCTAGGCCAACTGTGTTATTGGAAGGAGCAATTACTCCTGTTGCAGACGTATAAACATACGGGGGGTCCAAATTAGTGACAGTCGCTGGATAAACTGTGACCCCGCTGCAGGTAACAGCAGAAATAACAACCAGATCTGAAAAAGGGGCGCTCACTGCATTCTGATTGATGTCATATATATCAAAAGTCGCGCTGTAAACAGGAAAAGTAAATGTCATGTCAACATCTATGTCAGATGTTTTATTGGGCCAATCAGCTCCCAGCCACAATCCTGTTGTTATTAAACCTGGATCCTGCAGCGGAGGACAATAATAATTACAGGGATCCAGCGCTCCGGTGCTGAAATATTCTGTCGAAATATGGATCTGAGATGCGGCACCGGATGGACAACTGAAGCTGTAATTAATATCATCCGCCGGTTTGGTAGCACCTATATAGCTCACCTTTGCGCTCATGGTATTGCCTGCAAGTGTTCCTGCTCCTGCAACAGAATACACGTAACCATCCCTTGTAAACGTCAACCCTCTGCTGTCAGAAAGATGTTTGGCGTATGATGTCCAAACAAATTGCGAAAACGCCTCATCGCATATAAATAAAGAAAAAGTCAGAAAAAATAGCTTACAAAACGAACGTTTCATACCTGAGGTCTCCTTGCAATAATTCATTTCATGCATCATTTCCTCAGCACTATTTTTCCTGAAGAGCCTCTGCCTCCTGTTTCTAATTTATAAAAATATATTCCGCTGGACGTAGCGCTTCCATTTTCATCTTTTCCATCCCAAGTTATTTGCTGAACACCGGAAAGATGTTTCTCCTGAATGACTCGGATCCTCTTTCCAAAAATATCGTATATATCGAGGTACACAATATCCGTACGAACCATATAGAACTGAAAGAATATTTGCTGTGAAAATGGATTGGGAAATGCATAGCAAACAAAATTAGATAAAGGAATTTCGCCCGATGAAACAGGCGGGTTCAGCAATGAGTCAAGTACAATATTCTCATCCCCTGTTTGATAAGGCAAAAACTGAAAGGCAACAAGAAACATTTCATCCGTTGTTTGTTCCCCATCATACACCCATTGAGGAGGATTGTACGGATTATTGGGATTGTTTACAGTATTATCATACATCGCTGTCGCATGCAGCGTACTGCCAACAGGGACCTTAATGATCTTTTTGAAATTATAAAAATCCTGCCAGTGAAAATCCCAGTTGTTGATCTTTACAAATCGCGTTGTATCATTCAATGGACCAACCGCATACGACTCTATTTCTTTTCCTATCAGGTGCATGTGTGGAAAAACTCCAAGGAATGAATAATTACTTTGTATGGTTCCTGTTGAAGGATATTGGGTCTGATAGCTTTTCACAGAATCGGGAGGAAAAGCAAGGCCCCATTTCCCCAGTAAAAAATCCGAGTATATCTCTCTGATCCCCGTTGTATTCACCGGATAGAAAAAAATATGGATCGACGTGCTGTCTTGTATCCCCGCAGAGCCCTTCGGGTAATGTATTTGAAGCTTGATAGCAGCTCCAGCCTTCAGGCGCATTCCCATTTTTACATTTCCGCTGTTAGGAAAAATAGTGGGTGTTGCGCCGGGCACATAAACACCCAGCAATTTGGTGGTCGAGAGGTCACACGATGTATCCATAGTTGGAACAGTGACTGTACTTGCTGTATCTGAAAAAAACACCACGTGATGAACGATCTGCTTGTTACCAGGGACAATTTCAATCGCCTTTATAAACCTGTCCTGAGAAAAATTAGTGGGCAGAGAAAAACACTGGTACTTATCATAAGTGGTCGCCACACTCGTGTACTGAGGAATAGTTAATTTAAGATCGGGAGTATCTAAAAAAGATCCGTTATTATAAACCGGTATGGGAGGAGCAAGCGATGGATTTCCCTGCAAAGAACCATTATTCACCCAAGTAACGATCGTGTTTATTTCTTGCGGAGACAAGACCCGCTCATGCGCATAGTGCCTATAAGCAGTATCGGGTGGCCAGGGTGGCATTTTTCCGCTCTGCACATCTGCCTGAATGGAAGAAGCATGTATCTGTGCATCCGAATACGTAATCAGTGAAAAGGGCGCTATGCCGTTAGCATGATGGCAGCCGGTGCATTTATTATATAAAACCGGGGCAACATCCTTGGCCCAGTTAGGGTTTTGAGCAAATGAAATAGTAAGATGAGAAATGGTTGCAATCGTCGAAATAAAAAATTTGTTTTTTGTTATCACAAGATATTTTTTTGTTATTATTTACCAAAATATTATGACTTTACCTGCTGCTCCGCTCCCACCTGTACCAAGACCGCTATATGCCCCTCCACCACCGGCACCGCTGTTTGTCTGGGCACTACTGCCGCTACCGGAGGAAGAATTTCCGCCACCCACTCCGCCACCGCCACCAGAACCAGAAGCACTACCATTCCCACCAGCAACTGATACAACATTGTAGGGGTATCCTCCTCCATGGCTTCCGGCATTGCCATATGCACCACCTGACCCACCTGAACCACCCTGACCAAGGGTAGTATTCAAATAGCCTCCGCTACCCGTTCCACCAGCACCACCAGTACCGCCGGATTTTATTCCACCGCCGCCGCCACTTGCCGTTATATAGACTGTACCTGTACATCCTACGCCCGTAGAAACACAGGATTGTCCGCCAGCATTACCATCTGCCGCAACACAGCAGGCTCCACCGGTACCACCTGCCCCAATTGTTACCTGAAGTGCTCCAGTAACAGTATAAGTTCCTTCCGCATAACCACCACCTCCTCCTCCAGCACCATTTGAATTTCCACCGCCGCCGCCACCTCCCCAAACAGCAATTTTCACAACCGTATTGGCGGCAAAAACACTAGAAGCACCTGTAGCAGTAAATAATTGTGAGTTAGGAAAACAATTTCCACCTCCACTGCCACCAGAAACTGTCTGCCAACTTCCCTGTCCACTTGCGTCAGAGGTCAGCACTTTTCCGCTTCCCTGATTTCCATCCACTATTTTTATAGTGGAACCTGAAGATCCGTCTATTTCTAATTTAGCTGCCGGAGCTGTTGTGCCTATACCAACATTTCCCTGATCAAAAATTCCTGCATAATTATTTGTAGCCCCCGCAGAGCTGAAATATCCGGCAATGTTTGTTGTTGAAGTGCCAGAGACTTGCGAATAAATTCCATACCCTGTTCCAACTATCGTTCCTGTATGACTTACATAAAGTCCTTTTGTATTTGCCGTTGCACTTATCTGAAGAATTTCCAACATACTCAGAGAGGAATTAGTAGCTCCTGTTGTATTAATTGCAATATTTTGCGAAAAAACAAACAAAGAATTACTAACCGCAATAAACAGAAGTAATTTTATCTTCATTAATCCGGGTTTTAAAAAAGGTCTCTAAAATTATTTTCACTTATGATATATACGTTTTTAATCTATAACAAGTTTCATTATTTCAGCATTATTTTCGGAATGCAGCTCCAATATATAAATACCGGACGAAAGACCCCCTCTTTCAATGGAGAATGGAAACTGTTTGACATTTAAGAAATTTTTTACTACGCTTCCTGTCACATCAAAAATTGTAACGGAACAGTCTTTCATTTCAGAAAAGATCGTTGCATATGAATTAAATGGATTGGGGTATATCGCCAATGATCGTACAGGGTCTGAATCAGATTGAATGCCTGTTACTGAATTGCAGTAACAGGTATTTGCACTAAACAAGATCAGGTTTCCATTTATATCTTTCGCCGTGCTTTCGTAACATTTCTGAGCAGGATTTTTAAAAACATATCCGGAGGGATCTGCATCTCCACCTGTCACATCTGGCCCAATAAGTGGCCAAGGTAATGCACAAAACCAAACAGGCTTATTCGAATGATAAAGAGAAACCGGAAGTGATTGATTGACTGGAACAGGATTTGCAAATCGGACAATGCCTGAAGGCACCTCGCTGGCACTCCATTGAGAAGAGTTATTTTGAAAGTCAAAATTACCCCAACGCATAAGGGTGCTTTTTGTTTTAGGATCAAGCCCGCCGTAATCAGCATTGCTTGGAGGATTATTAAAATCATAACCATTATTTCCCATGTTGGGATATCCCAAACGATAAATATCGGCCTGAGCAGTATAACCCGGCTGTCCGGTCATTTCATATTGGCCGACACAGGCACTTCCAGTCCATCCAGTGAACCCAAGTACGTTACCCACCACATTGCTGTAGCGTGAATACCTATCGAGATCGACAAGCTTTATATTTCCAGTGCGGTTCGGATCAACGTGTTTGCCGCTGAACCAATTTCTGAATAAAGTAAGATGGCTGATAGAACCATGGTATCCATCACTCTGCAAACCGCAGGCAATATTTCCTTCAAAGAGATCCATTATACCATGCGGAGCATGATTCACAATAAAATCGGGAACCACATAATTAGGCCACATCTGTAAACGAGCGTTACGCGAATAATTATACCCAACCACACTACCTGTTTCCGTTTCAAACATGACAGACACAAGAAGATTAGCAAAAATATTGTTCTCTATCAAAAGGCCGGTACAGCCTCCATGACCGTATATAATATCGGATGATAGCCCGGTCATAATACCATAGCCATCCGAGGTCGAATAAGTATCATGGATATAACAATCGCGTACCTCACATCGCACAGAGCCGTACATGAAAATATGTTCATTGCCATTTCCCCAGGCTGTTTCCACATTACGAATCCATGAAGCATAGGCGCCGAAAAACTTGATCATGCTGCCGGTATAATTTTGATCTCCTTTGATCGTCATGTCTTCTATTCCTATCCAACTGCATCCTTTAGCAGTATAATACCTAAAACGCGGATTCAATGTAAAATCAAAAACCAAAGGATCTTCAAGCTGAATTGTTGTACCACTCACACTTTTTACTGTTACCCATTGCCCTGTGAAATCAACATGCCCCGCCCGGCTCCAAAAAAAATCTGTGTCATTGGCTTCATAAAGATCGAGTATTAATCCTGGCTGAATCCCTGTTACGTCATTAACAGTAATGGAGGTAGACCCCTTCGTAGAACCGCTCAGCACCTGCCTTTCTGCTGACATATTTGCTTCACCAGTATATAAAGCAGCAAAACCGTGCGGATCCAGAAAGGTCTTTCCCGCACCATCGCCGCGCAGAGTCACATTACTTTTCAGATTAAAATCAACGGGGTTATTTAACAAATAAGTTCCCGCCGGCAGGTACACCACCTGACCGGCAGGACAGGAAGCAATAGCGCTACTGATAGCAGCGCTTGCATCTGTTGTTCCGTTGCCATACACGGCAACATTAATGGTTGTATAGATCGCTGTGCGAACGGGTATTGCTCCCGGCACACCCACATGCCCATCCCAGTCAGCAATGCGGCCAGGAGCAATTGGATTTTGCGTCCACGCATTAAAACTTATCAATAAAAAAAAGAATATACTTTTTCGTGTTTTCATGATGATAATGGAATACGTTTTTTATTCTACTACAAATTTGGTTCTTTCTATTTTATTTTCAGAAGACAATTCCAAGACATAAATGCCCGGCGATAGGTTTCCTTTCTCGAGTACGAACGGAAACTGGTCCACATTCAAAAAACTTCTCACAGTATTTCCTGTTATGTCAATTAGTTTGAGAGTGCAATTTTTCATCTCCGAAAGAACAGTAGCTGCTGAACTGACCGGATTCGGATAAACCACAAGTGAATGCTGCTCGGTCTGCTCAGTAATTCCTGTAACACCGGTGAGATTGATGTTATCCAGATACAAAAGGTTTGAATAATTGGGGCTGTCAGAAAACGAAAACATCACTTTAGGCTTTCCGATCAAAGAAGAAAGATTAATGGTTTCTTTTTTCCATTGTGATGAGGTAGGAATGAACCAGGTACTTGTGCTGCCTCCTGTTGTACTTAGCGCCAATCCGGCCTTTTTCATCAGAAAGGTCCAGGTATTGCCGCAATCGGTGGAGTAATAAAGAGTCAGCGTATCACCTGAACCATCATTGAGCGGAGCATATGCATAATCATAAGTAAGTGTAGGGCCATTTGCATTTGTAAAATCATATTCAGCAGTATGTATCGCATATTTTTTTCCGGATTTATCAAAGGTCCAGTTATCAAAACGAATGCACGAAGAACTTCCTCCCGCTCCTATTCCGCTTATTTTTTTCCAGATCCATACTTTATCTGAGCCCGTCTGCTTCCATCCTGTTGGTGGATAAACGGCGTTTTCAAATCCTTCAGTGAGAGAATTAGACCCGTTCGTAAGAGATTTAAAATTTCTCACCAATGCATCGTTTACAGGTGTTGCATCGGCAGAACCATTGGGCAACGTGGTATACACATTGAAAACATGTGAACCCAATCCAACAGCCTGAGCGGGCAATGTAATATTTGCAGTTTCAAGTCGCTTCAAATTCCCTGTCCAGCTGTAGGTATTCACAGTTCCGGCATCCAACTGATAATTTACTGTAGCAGAAGTGAGATTATTTATTCCTTTGTTCTGAATGACGACAATTGGAGTAAAACCAGTGCTGCATTCTTCATCAAAAGGCGTAATAATATCGGAGATACCTGCATCGTTTTGAGTATACGTAGAAGCGTTTGCATCTACGTATTTATAATTGTTGTAGATATTGGCAATACCGGGTGCGCCGTGAGGCACACCTATCTCGATCTGCAGGTTGGCATGACCGTTCACAGCGATCAGCTGCTTCATGGTCGCATCCAGCTGTCCGTTCTGGATGTAGCCATCTTCCGAACCCACCGAAATACTAATCGGCATGTATTTTCCATTCTGATAAGGATAATTGAATCCGGTCTGATTGTTGGCTTCGGCCACCGACTGCACAGCGGGACACCAAAGATCCATGCCACGGAAACGCCAGTAATTGATAAGTCCGTAACGGAGGGCTGCGTGGCCTCCGAGAGAGATGCCGTTCAGATAAATACTATTCGCGTCAATGTTGTAAGTGGATGTTGCGAGGTTCATCGCGATGGAAATAATACTTGTATCGCAAGGAGCTGTCCAAAAATCGGAGCTGGAGCCGTCGCCGTTCCCCGGAGCGACTACGATGGCATTATACACAGGTGAACTCGGAGAGCTGACTACATTAGCAGTAAAATAATCTCTATACCCACCACAGGTTCCGCCAAGACCATGCAGCGCAACTATTAATTTGTACTTATTAGCTGCATTGTAATTTGACGGTACATAAAATGCAATCGGCCAGTTTGGATTTCCACCGAAGCTGACTGTTTTTGTAAATGAGCCTGTCTGCTGTGCAAAAGAGATCTGACTGACAAACAAAGCCGCTAAAAATACTACGTAAATATTTTTCATGTACTTATTTTTTAAAAGCCCTGTCAGAATTTTAGATCCTGACAGGGTTTATAATGCTGATTTTTATTCTATAATCAGTTTTTTTCTTTCCACTTTATTTGCCGAACGTAATTCCAGTATATAAACCCCTGACGCAAGATTTCCACGGTCCATGGAATAAGGAAACTGATCTATATCGGATATTTGTCTTACAATATTTCCGGTCACATCCACAATGTTCACCGAACAGTTCTTCCAGTCCGAATTGATCACTGTAGATTCATTCATTGGGTTTGGAAACATACTCACAGCACCTGAAAGAACCTGCTCATTCACTCCGGTAGTAGATGCATTACAACCAATGCTGAATGCATTTGCGTTCATAGCGATGGCGGTTCCGGCGGCAACATTGTCTGTAGCAGTGATACGAATGAAGCAGGTAGAAGAATTAACCGATGCTGGAACATTCCACTGATAGATCCCGTTGTTGGGAGCTGCAGCAGCTATCACGATCCATGGGCCGGTATTTCCTGTAGATGAATATTCGATTTTAACAGCGGAAGCATGGTTTGATGGAATAGCGGAAATCCAGTTAATGAAACGGACAGCGTTATTAGGCCAGCACTCTCCTCCTTTAGGATAGGTCAGTGCAGCGCTCATAGCGCTTGGAATAACATCATCTTTTATAAGAACCAATGTGTTGGCGGTGACTGTTGAGCTATACATCATTGCAATATCCGGGTATCCGCTGTGATTTACATCGTCTATGGCAATGTCCGGAACCTGTCCCGCGTATGTATTGGGAAATGGAATAGATTTATTGAGTATCCACGATGTACCACCGTTTCCTTTATATATCTCCAATGCCTTGGTATCGGAGTTCATGGTGATCACATCGAGGTAACCGTCCATGTCCATATCAGCAAAGCGATTGATATAAAAGAAAGCGCTTCCCGAAGTCGGAAGTCCGGTTGAATTGTTATCCCAAGTCTGGGTTCCTTTGTTCCACTTGTACACATTCACGCTGCGAATCCCCGCAGGACTCCAGTTTGAAAAAATGAAATCATCGTCTCCATCGTTGTCGATATCTCCGAGCGAAACATCTTCGTATGCCGCTCCACTGATTGTAACCGGGAGCCCGTTATCTTTATTAGTGAATGTGCCGGTACCGTTTCCAAAATAGGCGGCCACCAATTCATTGGAAACTACAAAATCCATGTTGCCGTCTCCATCTATGTCTCCGAACTTAACATACCTACTTACATTTCCTGCTTTCGCATAGGCAGCGGTTTGAGTCCAGGATCCGTCCTGGTTGTTCTTATAGATGCGTACTCCATTTCCATTTCCAAAGGAATTGGAAGCAATGTCGAGCCAGCCGTCATTGTTCACATCACCCAGATCCGTACCGAACATTCCCCATGTTTCCCCGTTACTTCCCAATCCGGTTCCGTACGCGCTCCAGCTGGTTCCGCTGCCGTTCCCAACTTGAACGTCAATTAATTTTCCTGCAGCGTGATGACAGCCAAAAGCAATATCCTGTTTGCCGTCATTATTAATATCCCCGACCGCACATCCTCCGTATCCAAAGCCTCCGTTCATTGAGAGCGTGAAACTGGTGCCGGTGCCATTGCCAAAATAAACCATCACTCCGTGCTGGTTCGTGTTAATATTTGGGCTGCCATGATCCCCGATAGAAACGAGATCCAGATGACCATCCTGGTTCACATCCGCCAGACGGAGCTGCGTGTTGCCGCCTTCGAGCGAGGCACCGAGGAAGGCATTGGCGTCAACGGTGTAGTTGGTGGGTTGGGCGTTCATTCCAGCATACTGCAGGAAGAGGGCTGTGAGAAACAATACTTTTTTCATTTTTGGTTTGGTTTATTTTTGATTTTGATTGTTTATATGAATAAGGCATACATGTGAAAATTATTCTTCCAGTTCAGAGAAGAAGAAGAAACGATCTTCCTATTTTTTGTTTTGCTCGAACCGCTTTTAGAAAGCACTTGTTTTACCTGACTCTTCCTTCTCGCTGTTTTCATTTTTTTACTTGTAGCGTGAAGTGGCCTTTTATTTTTTATCAGCGCAGCAGTTCCGGCTACAATGCTTTCCTTCATCAAACTTTCTGCCTCTTCCACAAACTGATCTGACTGCTTTTTCATAGTACAAATTTAAATCATACAGGCCGTGTAAACAAGGAAAACCGGTTCTGAATCCTTCTTATATTAAGAATCTAAAAATCATAAAAATTCAATAATGCTGAATTTTTAATGAAAATTGATGAAAATTTAATTAAAATATTATGTTTTCAAAATATTATAGTGAAGAAAAAACGAAGGTGTAGGAATTAGAAGCTTCACTTCAATGGAGCCATTTCTCAACCGCGTAAACTGTGTTTAATGATAAAACCATTCCGCCTACAGAGCTCCGGCAGAGATTATTCAATATTAAGTGAAGAGAAGAAAAAGAGCAAGATTTTACTTGACAATACTTACATGCCCCATGATCTTATTGGACTTTTTAGGGAAACACTGCGTCTTGTAATCAATTCTCCAGATATAAACATCCTCTTGAGAAACATCGCTTCCGTCTCCTTTAAAAATATAATGTCCGCCTTGAATTTTTCCACTCCATCCGTCATGGACATCACTAGATACAAAAAGCAGATTTCCCCATCGGTCAAATATGCTCATATCAAAAGAAGTAATACCCTCTCCCTTTGCAAGGAACACATCATTTAAATGATCTCCATTAGGGGTAAAACAGTTTGGAATGTAAAGCCCTCCTTCACCTCCCGGCATCCCCGTAATGGTTGCTGCTGCGGTGGCTGCACAATTACCAAACATAACTGTTACCCAGTACGAACCGGCAGTATCCACAGAAATAGTCTGCGTGGTACTGCCCGTTGACCAATAATAAGAAGTAGCTCCGCTTCCCGGATCAAGTACAATCGGAGAAGTGGTACAGAGCGAAGAATCAAAAAGCTGAATGACGGGCGCTGTAACAACAGTCACCGTATCCATATCCAGACAATTATTCAATGCCACTATAACCCAATAATTTCCAACCGCCGAAACATCGATGGTTTGTGTGATCTGCCCCGTGCTCCACACATAACTTGCTCCCGGATTTCCTGCATCCAGAGAAACACTTTGGCCGACACAAATAGTGGGATCAAGACCGAGCGAAACCACCGGAGACTGATTAACCAATACGGAACTGTATGCTGTATCTCTGCAGGAGCCTATAGATACCACAACAGAATAATTAGATGTGGCTGTAGGAGTAACGCTGATCGATGAATTTGTATTTCCGTTGCTCCAAGAATAATTTCCGCCGCCGCTGGCAGCAAGAGAAACACTTTGTCCGGAACAGATAGTTGCTGAAGTTGCTAACGCTACAGGCGGTGGAGCAACAAAAACAGTATCCATAGCCGTGGTAGAACACCCTTGGACATCGGTGACAAGAACGGAATAAGAAGATGTAGCCGCAGGGGTTGTAGAAATAGATGCAGTGGTTGCACCCGTACTCCATGAATAAGTTCCGCCACCCGTCGCGGTGATCGTCACCGCATCTCCGATACAAATGGTAGAATTAGAGATAATTACTACGGGTAAAGGATTGACTGTTACCGAAGCTGCTGCAGTATCCGAACATCCGTTCAGCGTAACCACCACAGAATAGGTGGTGTTTGTTGTAGGGGAAATGTTGATCGACGAATTTGTATTTCCATTGCTCCAGAGATATGTTCCGCCACCGGATGCGTTAAGAGCGGTTGTTTGCCCCGCACAGATCGTGCTACCCAAAGCATTTGCAACAGGAAGAGCATTAACAGAAACCGTAGCAAAAGCCGTGTCCTTGCACCCTCCGCTCGAAACAACCAATGTATACGTGGTGGTGGCAGGGGGTGTAACGTTAATTGCCGCAGTGGTTTGCCCATTGCTCCATAAATAATTTCCTCCTCCCGAACCATTGATACTTGCTGTTTGTCCAGCACAGATCGTACTACTCGGACCCGCGGCTGCAGTAAGACTTCCTGTTGCCGAAACACTGACCGTAGTAACAGCTGTGCAGCCATTGGAACTGGTCACAGTAACCGAATAATTTCCTGAACTAAGCCCGGTGGCAGATGCGTTTGTACCGCCCGAGGGAGACCATGCGTAAGTATAAGGAGCCGTTCCTGTTGAAACATTTGCTGTAGCCACACCTACATTTTTTGCACAACTATCAGGTGTTGAGGTCGCAGTAACAGACACGGTTCCTCCACCAGTGATCAGAACCGTTTGTGTCTGAACCGGTTTGCACCATCTGGAGAGCGTGCAGGAATAGGTGCCCGGACATAGATTGGATATAGCTGAGGTGGTTTGTCCGCCCGGAGCCCACAAATATTCAAAAGGAGGCGGAGTAGCGCAGGCCGGAGACTGCAAAGCAGTGACTGCTGCGGTTCCATCGCACGCATTGCAGCCTGTTGCCGGAGTAGAAGAAATAGTTACAGTAGACGTGCTGGTTGGCGGAAGCACCACGTTGATCTCGGCAGCAAAACCTCTTCCACAAGCGTATATTTTATTGTTCACGCCATTGTTCACACCCACCCTTACATCGTACACTGTATCTTGCACTGGAATAGTATTGGTCAGATTCATAGATGCATCATACACTTTTATTTCCTTTCCAACTCCGATGTAAAGATTATCACAGTCGTCCACATCCAATCCTCCCCAATGCAACTCCATCCTGGCAGATCCGTTGCCGTTTGAACTGACCTTACGAGGAAGCGCAGATACGTCCCATCCTCCGAGAAGCGCACCTGTGGTTTTGTCCCACCGATGCAGGGAATCGCTGTCATACGTATACAGGTACTGTGGAGAGGCCGTAATGCCGTTATAACCCGTAGAATTCCACATCACGCCAAAAAGGATGGTAGGAACTCCCACATAGTTTGGACTTCCCAGTTCACTGAAATCATAATTTGTGTTGGCGGTCCAGGTAGAAGGCACCAATCCGGACATAGGAATCTTTCTCAGTACGTTATCTGAAGGCGGATAGATGGCCTGCAGATCCCGTTTGGAAGTAAGCAAATAAGCAGCAGTACCTTGGCTGTACCTGTCAATGGTGCACAAGGCCACATCGCACTCAGCCTGGTTCGCAACAGCCGACGTGGACTGTGTCACCGTGTTCATATTGGTATCAATGATGGTGGCCTGTGCGGCATTAAAACCAATTCCTCCACCGGCAGCAAGAATGTGCCGGGTACAGAGATCAAAATCCATTCTCCATATTTCGAACTGATAAGGAGCGGTTTGGGATGTACGCGCACTATCCACCAGCATGCCGGCCGTATTTATTTTGATGATGCGTGGCGGAGAGGTGGGAAAATTCTCATCACATCCCTCCCCCAAGTAACTGGATCCGGTGAAGGGATCCACTGTGAAATCTCCATAGTAGGCTGTGTACATCATCATGGGATATGCGTTGTACTTCCATTGCAATACGCCTGCACTATTAAATTTTGCCAGCTGAAAAGTGGGAGTCCATGAACCGTACACATACACATTGCCGTTATAATCATAATTGACATCATACGCATTATTCATAGTGAACGTGGGGCTGCTTACCCAAGGATCAATAACAATCGTTTTAGTTGTGAGGAGCGGAGCCTGAAGATAGAACGAAACCGTACTTCCATTCAAATGAAAAGCAGATACGATTGCCCCACCATTCTCATAATATGTTTGAGGAGCATGGTCAATAAATTCTCCGAAAGAGCTTTTGATGTTCAGATTTCCATTTTGATTTAAAATAATATCATTCCCCTTCCACTTCATTTTTATGTCGGCCGCATTTGCCCCGGGATGAAGAAGGAGCGAGTACTTTATACCGCTGCTATCTTCAGGGAAAATATAAACAGCATCTATGTTTGGATAAATATTTTTATATGTTATTTTTTTATAAGCGGTTGCTTTAATTCCTCCGCCATACGTATAATAATAAGAAACAGGTTCTTCACTTATAATTTCCGCATTCGGGTTTGCATCCTGCCATTGCATAGAAAGATAATGAGGTTTGATCTTGGGGACAACCTCACCTTCTTCCTTTTCCTTCACCTCATTTTCTTTCTTCAAAACAGGAACCCGTTCATTATACCGATAAGTTAATCCGTCGGGAGTAAAAAACACTTCCACCCCTTCAACTACTGCTTCAAATAAAATTTTATCAGATTTATTTTTCAGGCCCCCATTAAACTGACCTTTATTTTCAACAAATACTTTATCGGCGAAGGGATCCGAAGACCATTTGGAAGTAGCAGAATTTGTGCCTGCGAAAGAATTAACTAACCCGAAAACCATATACGCAAACAGAAGAAATACTTTTTTCATAAGGGTTGATTTCATAGTACGAATGTAGTTCCTAAAAGTTCAGCAACCAAAGAATAAGAAGAGGGAATCTTGATATAATTATATTTTAAAAAATCAATTCTGCAAAAATAGTGACATAATTTTACAAAAAAAGCAATAATATTAGTTTATACATTATACTTTCAAGATAATACCAAAACACAACAACGTAGTGTTTTTAGACGAATTTTAACCATTTAGGCATCCCTATTTATTAAAACTCGCTCTGGAAAAAAGGAAAGGGCTTGGATTAAGAAAACGCAAAACAACTTCAACTCCTCCTCTTCCATCGGTAGCGGTTTTTAATTTTGAAACATTAATGTCATAACTCACCCCTATAGAGTAGGATGAGAATTCGAAAATACCGGCCACCACAAATGCATCTTTGTTTCGGTAATAGCCTCCCGCAGCTATGGTAGCTCCCTTTACATATCCTGTGTATTTAGAATCTTCCTTGAGCATATAACGAAACAACGTTCCGATGAGGAATTCTCTGTTAGGCCCCTGTTTTGAAAATAATATTCCTGGCATAAGAGATATGTTGGTGTTGCTGATCCCATAGATACCACTTGCATGAATATTGAGACGTGGATATATTCTTTCCTCAGTTCCTAAAAAAGAATATTTGGGGCGATTAAGATGATAAACACCCGCACCAAACTGCAGATCCTTTTGATCATTGCCACGCATGTATCGTTCATTTTTTTTATACGTATATACCATACCTGCGGCAACATCCGGATACATATAATGACTGCTTGAAAAATCTTCATTCGGGTCTGCTCCCGGGTCAAAACCGCTTGCAGCATTTATATCATACTGGCTTTCCCAGTACAATCCGCTATACGTAATACTTCGCTGAACAATTCCGGCCTGCAACCCTGCAGCAAGCATACTTTCTTTCGACAACAAAAGCTGATAGGCAAGTGCGAAATTTCCCTGCAAAGTTCCGATGTGTCCGTCACCAGCTTCGTCGTTATACAGATTCACACCCCAGCCTATTCCGCTTTCGGAAATAGATCTAAAAAGCAGTGTACGTGTCTTCTTCTCGCGCTGATGCCATCGCTTTTTTATTTTCTCATCGAACGACGCAGCAATCGTGGTATATGGAACCGGAATACCCGCCCACTGATTTTTATAGTTGATCACTCCCCGGATCCAGGCCGTGGTACCTGCCTGAGCAGGATTGATCGTGAGGGGCGATTGGGTAAAAAGCGAGTAATGAATATCCTGAGAAGAGCTAATCAAAAAGGAAAAATTTAAAATCAAAAAAATATAAAGACCGAAAGCGTTCACTTTTTTAAAAATTTCAAATTTAATTCCTATTTTGTTTTTCATGATTCTGATTTATTATCGAAGCAAGGTAAGATTTCCCTTTTGCTTTACCTCTTCACCGTTTTTCACCACAGCCCTTACATAGTACGCAAATACCGCCGTACCTTCCAGTTTGCCCTTGTAAGTCCCGTCCCAACTAAAATTCGGGGTGAAGCCTTCATATACCTTTTCTCCCCATCGATTATAAATAGCTATGTAAAAATCAGTGAGGCAATCGGCAAAATATTTTCCTTCCAGCAAATGAAAACGTTCATTATAACCATTTTTATTGGGAGAAAATGCATTGGGAAGAAAGAACAGATCGTTCGCAATTAATCCGGAGCAGGCAGGAATGGGCTCGACAACCATAACAACTACCGTATCGATATCAGAACATCCATTAGCATCGGTTACCGTTACAGTATAGGTAGTAGTAATAGTAGGGGAAACTGTAATTGGATTTGTGGTCTGCCCAGTGCTCCAGGAATAACTCACGCCTCCACTGGCATTAAGAAGTGTTGAAGTTCCATTTGTAATGATCACATTGGGCCCTGCATTTGCAACTGCACTTCCTGTATTTCCAACCGAAGCAGATGAAGTTTTTGTGCACCCGTTCACATCTGTGATCAACACAGAATAGGTGCCCGGCGAAAGCCCGGTGGCCGTTTGAGAACTTTGCCCATTGCTCCATAAATAATTATACGGAGAAGTTCCACCCGAAGCAGTTGCGCTTGCTGATCCCTGCCCGGAATTACAGGTATCCGGCGCAGCACCCGAAACTGCTGTGACCAGTGGAGGTTGTGGAATGTTTATGACGGCTACTGCCGAGCAACCTCCCGCATCTGTAACTACAACCGTATAATTCCCTGCCGAAAGTCCGGTTGCCGTTTGGGTTATTTGCGGAGGAATCGTATTCCACGAATAGGTGTAAGGAGCACTTCCTCCTGCCGGTGTTGCAGATGCTGTTGCGTTGTTGCCACCGTTGCATAAAATAGTATTTACAGCTGATGCTGTAGTGGTTGGTCCACCGGCAGATGTAATGCTTACCGATGAAGTAGTGGTGCATCCATTTGCATCCGTTATGGTGATAGAATAATTTCCAACCGAAAGTCCAGTAGCCGTTTGCCCTCCTTGTGGCGGAACGGTGCTCCATACATACGTGTAGGGCGCAGAACCACTTAAAGGATTAGCGGTTGCTGTTCCTGTAGGCAAAGAGCAACTCGATTGCGTGGAATTTACAGTGGCGGTTATCCCCCCCGAACTTACGATCGTTACACTCGCTGTTCCGGTACACCCATTTGTATCTGTTATAGTCACAGAATAATTTCCGACAGAAAGTCCGCTTACACTTTGAGATGACTGGGGCGGAGAGGTATTCCATACGTAAGTATAAGGAGCTGAGCCGCTTGTAGGAGATACTGTTGCAGTACCCGAAGGGTTTGTACAGGTTGACTGTGTGGAATTTACGGTCGCTGAAATCCCTCCGATAGAATTAATGGCCACTGTTTTGGTTGACGTACAGCCATTCCCATCCGTAACTATAACAGAATAATTTCCTGCCGAAAGACCAGTAGCAGCCGAACTGTTTCCTCCCGAAGGTGACCACTGATAAGTATAAGGTGTTGTTCCTGTAGTAACTGTTACAGTTGCCGAACCGCTGGACGAAAGGCAACTTGCAGGTGAAGAAGTGATAGTTACCGAAGTTGTACCGCCTGTTACGGTCACTGTAGCAGTCACCGGAGGATTGCATGAATTATCGGAAACGGTAACAGTATAGGTTCCTGAAGATAATCCCGATGCGGTTGCAGTTGTTTGTCCCGAGGGTGACCATACATAGGTATAGGGTCCGGAACCGCCTGAAACAGTTGCCGTAGCAGTTGCTGAAGAACAGGAACCGCCTGTAGATGTAGTAATACTGAAACTGCTTGCCGCAGTACAGCTAATACCTGAAAGCTGAAAAAATGAAACAAAATTATTGCCACTTACATACAGTTTATTGCCAGGAGCAAGTTGCACATCGTAAACAGTGTCAGTGCTGGTTGCCATAGGCGTTGTGGCTACCACAGTAAAGTTGGTATCATATTGAACAACCGAGGCCTTCACCCCCACAAAAATATGATCGCAGTCATCCACAGATATCCCTCCCCATTTAAATGTGTCCGGAGCTGCAGTAACATTCGTATTATTTATAAACGCCCCTGTATTTTTATTCCACCGTTGGAGTAATTTTCCATCATATGTATATAAATATTTGGCGCTCGCCGCCATGCCGTTCCACCCGCAAATGGAAGAATATCTTTTTATATAGAATGAACCATATGAATCCTCGTAAAATTTATGATTATCCGGAACCGTATAAGCAGGTGTCAAAGAAGGGATCGGACATTTCATCATTAAATTATCATACACTGCAGGATACTGAAATGAACGGGTGCTGGCCATGTAGCAATTAGCAGAAGTATTATCGGAACAAAGAATAGCCATGTCATGCAGGTTAGTAGCAGATCCAAGCACATTCACAGGGGGCTGCAGGCCGGAAGCGGGGTCAAGAATGCATGCCTGATTACTGCCGCCAACTCCACCACCGGCAATCACGCATTTCTTTGTGCAATTATTAAAAACGATCCTCCACATTTCATCCATACCTGGGGTACCGGGGTAAAGGTTCGTCTGTGCACCTGCGGTACTGACTTGTACCACTCCTGCACCAACAAATATATTATCACCCTGAGCAATGTAACTGATTCCAGTTGTTCTGTCGAGGGCAAAATCATCATAGAAAGATCCAAGTACAGCAGAAGCATTGAATGTCCACTGCAAAACACCTGCACTGTTGTACTTCTTTTCACTATACGATGTTGAAGCGGTGCCACCAAATACGTACACGTTTCCCGCATAATCATAATCAACCTCGTAAGGAGCACCTGCAGCAAAAACAGGAGTGGTCGTCCAAGGGTCAATAATGATAGTACGAGATTTTGAATTCGTAGTCAACTGATCGACTTTGAATGAAACAGTATTCCCCGACAATTCAAATTCAGATCGAATACTTTCTCCATTTTCGTAAAATGTTTTGGGTGCACAATCCATAAATTTTCCAAACTTACTTTTAATGCTAAGATTTCCTTTAATGTCTTTGAGGATGCTTTTTTCGCTCCATTTCATCCGAATAACTGACGGGTCGGCACCCGGGTGAAGAACGAGAGAGTACTTTATGCCGCTGCTGTCTGAGGGAAAAACATATTCCACATCAATAGCAGGGTAAATATTTTTATAAATTATTTTTTTATACGCCAACGCTTTCAGAGATGATTTCCCTGATCGGTCATTCGGATTGGGGTAAGTAAAATAATGACTGACACACCTTTCGGCAATAACCTGAACATCATGGTTCGCCCCCTCCCACTTCATGGAAATTTCAAGAGGAGTAATTTTCATTTTTTCTTCCTCTTTCTCTCCTCCCCTCATTTCATCCGCCTTCATCACTACTTCATTGCGTTGGTAAGTCAATCCATTTGCTGTGAAAAACATTTCCACTCCATCCAGACTTGCCGCAAACAAAATTAGGCTGTTCTTATTTATATGTACATCCCCAAACTGCCCCTCATTTTTCACAAACACCTTTTGATTAAACGGATCATTGGTCGACCAGACTCGCTGCTGTGACTGCCCGTAAACACCTATACAGAAAAAAATAACAAACAAGAGAAAATAATTCCGAAGCGGATTGTTGCTTTTCATAAAACGAATTTACACCTCCTTGCTCTAACAAGCAAGAAAACAACAGCTCTAATTTCTTATTATTATACATCTAAAACATCGAAATGGTCAATTATTTTTACATTTGCTATATAATTGTAATACTATAGGGTCGATTTATTATATTTCTAAGGATATGAAAACAACTTCCGAAGACCTATTTCAGCTTATCCATTCTCTCCGGAAATCGGAAAAAAGGAGTTTTAAATTGTCTGCATCTGTTGACAAAAAAGAAAAACTGTACATCACCATTTTTGACCTTGTCGCAGCACAAAAAACATACGACGAAGAAACGATCGTTAAAAAACTGAACATCCAGAAAAGTGTTTTTGCGGTTTATAAAAACCACCTCTACCATCTTCTTCTTCAGCGCATGGCGTTCTTGTTTCAGGGGAAAGAGACTGAACTAAGGATGCTGCTTACCCAGGCCGATTTCCTGCAAAGTAAAGGGCTGTACAGTCAATATGAAAAAATACTGCGCAGGGTAAAAAATCTTTCAGCCGATTACGATGCCGATACTTACCTCTTCGAAATACATAACATGGAACATCAAAATGCCTGGAGAAAGAGAGATCTCCTGCAGGCAGAAAGCGTCATGAAAGAGGACAAAAAGATTCTTGCGCTGTTCAACAATAAGCGGCAATACCGACATATCAGCAATGAGATCATCATTGCACTATCCAGAAAAGGAGATGGCAGGAACCGGGAAGAGGCAAAAAAAATAAATACGCTGATGAAAAACCCGTTGATCACCAATGAAAAAAACGCCCTTACATTCCGCTCCAAAAATTCATTATACCATACACTTTCTTTATATTACTCGGTCAACGATGACGCACACAAGCAATACCATTTTGCAAAAAAAGCAGTTGACCTTTATCTGAATAGTCCCGAAAAGATCCAATACGATCCTTTTGCTTACCTCCTTACCCTACACCTAATGCTGGTGGCCTGCCACACCTTGCGGAAATTTGATGAGGCAAAAAATTACATTGACAAACTCAGAGTAGATCCTTCCTTGCTGAAAAACGAGCGCGAAAAAAATTGGGCGTTCTTTACCTATAACGATTCCAACCTGCACTACTATATAATAACCGGGCGTTTTGCCGAAGGAGCACTGGCATCCGAAGAACTTACAAGAGAATTAGATCAATACATAGCGAAGCTGGAAACTACCCAAACCACCGTACTGTATTCTCATATGGCAAAACTTTTTTTCGGCGCAGACAACT
Source organism: Bacteroidota bacterium (assembly GCA_023251625.1). GTDB lineage: Bacteria > Bacteroidota > Bacteroidia > Palsa-948 > Palsa-948 > Palsa-948. Next base: position 1,435 of record JAHEYK010000019.1, on the reverse strand, counting down.
ACAGCAAATGCCTTTTCTGGCTGAACAGGATCCTGAATGAAAAATATATCCTAGATGCACGCCCCGGGTTCGAAAGCAACATCAAATTATTTTACCTCATTGTGCATTTTGAGAAAGGAAATTATGACCTACTACAGTCTCTCGTTAAATCAACATACAACGAGCTATCCGGAAAAGGGCTGCTTTACAAATTTGAAAGTGCGATGCTGGTTTTTTTCGGAAAAAAATTCCGAGGCAAAGAAGAATCAGCCGAGGCTTTCAAAGACCTGAGCCGAGAGATTACCCATATTGCAAAAGAAGAAAAAATGCCTTTCGAAGAATTTGATTATTTATCCTGGATAGAGAGCAAGATCCAGAACAAATCCTTTGCCGAGATCATGAGCGAAAAAGTGAAATCAAAAGCCGCCAGCAAACCCTGAGTCGACAAAGACTGCGGCTAATTACAACGCCTCCCTAGAACAAGCTGCAAGGATATTAATTTATTTATGTACATTTGCTAAACTCTAAATCCTTTTAAATGAAAAAAATTTACTCATTAATAGCTGCTGTAAGTATTAGTACACTGTCTTTCGCACAAGATGCAGCACCTAACAACAAGGTATTTCATTCGCTGGGTTATGCAGTATACACTGAAGTGGCAGCCGGCCCTGTAAAAGTGGACAGTTGGATAGACCAATACGGCCCACATACCGAAGTAGCTCAGGATGCAGGCTTTTCATATTTCTCAATGTTCTACCGCTTCCGGTACAATGTTCATGAGATGAATGATAACTCTGCTATTGGACTGAGCGTAACTCCCGATCTGGGACTTGCTATTACTGCATACGGGGCAGGATATTTTAACCTTCCTGTGATGGCGGAAATTGAGTTCGGTGCGGGTGCCACATACAACTCCACTGCGGAGAAAGGCGGCCTTTTCGGATTCGGCTTTGAAATGAACAAACTCTCCCTGATCAACTTTAATAACATAGGCAGCAGCGGCAGCACTGAACATATTGTACAGCCAAGAAATTTCTGGGTACAGCCTGTTCTGACAACCGGCATACGGTATTGGAATAAAAAAAATAAGATGAAAGAAGTTAATCTCAAGTTTGGATTCGGCGCAAAGAACGATGTATTGCCTGCCACCTATGAAACAAACGGCGGGTTCCGGTTTCCACCGATCACTCTTCGTCTTTCTTTCGTGACATTCCTGAATTACTAGTAGTACAGTTGCTTTAAGGGTAAAAAGCTCGCCCTCAAAGTTAGAATTGCTTTTATCGGGATCGATCAATTAAATTCTTTGATGAAGAAGACCATTTTACTCATCTACGTTGCGTTTTCTTTTTTAAGTGCTTTTTCACAAGAAGCACCCGCCTCCAAGCAAAGAGTCTATCACTCGCTGGGCTATTCCTTGTTTACGAATTTGACTGCCACACCGGTAAAAATATACAGC
>JAHEYK010000167.1 GCA_023251625.1 Bacteroidota bacterium | reverse complement strand
CTCAATGGAGAAAAAATAATTGAGGTATGCAAACAGCTGAAAGTGGATGCTGTGCATCCAGGTTATGGTTTCCTTTCTGAGAATGCTGCGTTTGCACGTAATGTGGAAAAGAACGGAATTGTTTTCATAGGACCGCCTGCTGAAGCGATGGAAATGATGGGCGATAAACTTTCAGCAAAAGCGACTGCAAAAAAGCACAACATACCCATGGTGCCCGGTACCGATGGAGCGATCAGTGATATTAAAGTGGCTATAAAAGTTGCGAAAGAAATAGGCTTTCCTATTTTGATCAAAGCCAGTGCGGGTGGAGGAGGAAAGGGGATGCGGGTAGTAGAAAAGGAAAGTGACCTCGAAGAGGAAGTAAAGCGTGCATCCAGCGAGGCAAAATCTGCTTTTGGTGACGGAGCTGTGTTTATTGAAAAATATGTGGAGAAGCCAAGGCATGTCGAGATTCAGGTTCTTGCTGATAAGCATGGCAACGTGGTCTATCTTTTTGAGCGGGAATGTTCCGTTCAGCGCAGGCACCAGAAAGTGGTGGAGGAAGCTCCTTCAACAGTTCTTACACCAGAAATAAGAAAGAAGATGGGCGAATGTGCTGTGAGCCTTTCAAAAGCCTGTGGCTATGTAGGGGCAGGTACTGTAGAGTTTTTGATAGATGCAAAAAAGAATTTTTATTTCCTGGAAGTGAATACGCGTTTGCAAGTAGAACATCCGGTCACTGAAATGATAACAGGGACTGATCTGGTGAAAGAACAGATCAAAGTTGCTCAGGGTGAAAAACTTTCTTTCAAGCAAGAAGACCTGAAAATAAGCGGACATGCTATTGAAGTGCGGGTCTATGCGGAAGATCCTGCGAATAATTTTCTGCCTGATATCGGAAAGCTTGAGGTTTATAAAGTTCCTCAGGGCGCCGGTATCCGGGTGGATGATGGCTTTGAAGAGGGTATGGATATCCCTATTTATTACGATCCTATGATAGCCAAGCTCATCGCTTATGGTAAGGATAGGGAAGAGGCAATTGCTCGTTTGATACGTGCGATAGATGAGTATAAGATCATTGGGGTAGAAACCACATTGCCTTTTTGTAGATTCGTTTTAAAGCACCCTGCTTTTATATCCGGAGATTTTGATACTCAATTTGTCGGTAAATATTTTTCTCCTGAAAAATTATTTACTCAAAATGAAGAAGAAGCATTTATTGCTTCAATCGTTGCTGTAAAAATAAATGGCAAATCAAAAGCGCAGGCCGTCCCTGCTACCCCACCAGGTTCTGTTTCTAATTGGAAAAAGAACCGTTTGCGTGAGGAATAAAATAAAAAAGGGCCTCCAGCCGGAGACCCTTTCTTTGGCTAACTGATCCTCAAACTATTTAAGCGTGATGGTGTACGTATTGCCATTGATGGTTACAGTTGCCTGATCATCACAAGCCCCGTTTCCATAATCAAAGTGGCGTACTGCTTTTGTTCCGGGAGTAAAATCAAGAGTTCCTTGAATGAAAGGGTGATGTCCCTGGAAATTTGAATTAGGAGAACAATTCATATCGCGAACCAGTTGGCTGGTAGTAGCGGCAGAAAAATTGTCGCCATTAGCAGTTGTTCCACTTGCATTGCCGGTGATACCGATGATCGCTTTGGTCCAAACAATGTGCTGTGAAGGGCCGCGGTAAACATTTGTATCACTGGTGTTCAACAGCGTTTTTACTTTGTTGGCCGTCCAGCTGACAGTTCCGCCTGATACTTTCACCACGTTTATATTGGTGTTTACACTCCAGGTCAAATTAACGCTAGCCGGATTGAAGCCGGGAGGCGTTGTGTTCTGTACAGATTTATTTACAATATTGATTTGGTTTCCATCAACAATATAGTTGGTTGATGTAACGGTTAAAGCAAAACCCGGATCACGGTAGTATTTTGCGCCATTTGTTGAAGCGGAGTAGTCAAAAAGAAGTGATCCGCTACGTGTATGGCCGTCCAAACATTGTTGTCCGCTGAAAGTAACAGTGATCGTTTTCATAACAGTGTCACGCAGAACTGTTGCACAGCTTGTTCCAAAAGCATCTTCTCCAAAACGATAAGCGTTCAAGGAGTTGTCTTCGGCAGCTTGTCCTCCAATATTGGTAATGTCATCAGCCGATTTTTCTGCGAGGCTGTTATCACTTGCGCCGCCGGTATCTTTGTCTTCCGGAGCTTCGGTTTCGTGCTTTTTACAAGAAGTGATCGAAAAAGCCATAGCAACCATGATGGCTGCAATTGATAATGTGATTTTTGAAGTTTTCATTTGTTTTTGTTAAATTTGGTTTTATATGTTTGTTTTTGTTCCGATTTGGGAGTATGACGCTTTGTGATTTACTAAAGTTACAGCTTGTATGTTTATTTCTTGATTTTGGAGAATAAGGGGTAATAATTACCTTTGATGTAACATATTTGATATTTCTTCGTTATATAATATGGCATAATTCTTGAAAGAGCATCAACATATGGGCAAGCTTACACATATCACATATAAGGGCATTGCAATAGTTTTATTGCTGTTTTTCTATGTAGGTTCATTTGCTCAGCCATCTGATCAGGGAAAA
>JAHEYK010000117.1 GCA_023251625.1 Bacteroidota bacterium | reverse complement strand
TTACAGCGGTGGATCTGGATGGCGATGGGGACAAAGATATTATCACCACACACCGGAATACTCCGACTGCAGTAAATCAAATTTCAATTTTCACCAATAACGGAACCGGAGCCACCCGCTTTTCAGCAACAGCAAGAATTGATTATGCCAGCGCAACAACAGATCCCATGTTTGTAACCACCGGATTGTTTGATGCCGATACGAAACCGGATCTTGCAGTAGGTTATGCCTCGAATACTACGTTCCGCGTTATCCTCAATACTACGGCTTCGGCAAATACCATTACTCTTAATAATGCCGGCAGTGTTACGTATGGCACTGCAACACAACCTATTTGTATTGCTGCGGCAGACTTTGGCGGAGACGGAAAAGTTGATCTTGCCACTGCAAATTTTGGCTCCTCCTCTATTTCCGTATTCACCGGGGATGGCCTGGGAGCTTTTTCGGTCATGAGCCCTGCTTCTTTCACTGTTGGAACCAATCCACGCTGGATCGTTGCAGCTGATTTTAACGGCGATTCAAAAACTGATTTTGCAGTTCCCAACCAGGGGAATAATAATATTTCTGTCCTGCTGAGTTCAATGCCCTACACCGGTACCATCGACGACAAAATGAACATGATCTATTCGTCTGCAAGCAATCATCCGCATTACGGTTATTCGCTGGTAGGGATGCAGGATGGCGGGTATCTCATTGCCGGAAAATCACAAGGATGGGGAAATGCCAATGCGGGCATCAGCGCCGGATACAGCGGCTACTGCAATTCTCTCATGAAGGTAGATAAGAACGGTGCGCTTCAATGGATCAGAGGGTATTTCATGGCCAGCGACGGAAACAGCAACGGAGAAACGCGCCACATCATTCAAAGTAATGACGGGCATTATATTTTTTGCGGAAAGCGAAACCCTTGGGGAGGTGGCGCTTTTATGTCGGTCATGAAAGTAACGGCCTGCGGAGATACGATCTGGACCAAAGTATTTGACCAGGTTACTGGTTCAGTCGGGGAGATTGCCATGCATATTGAAAGAGCTTACACGACAGGGGGTGCTGATGATGGATACATTGTGGTAGGTAATAATTCTGCAAATGAGATCCTGCTCCTCAAAATATCCGAAAGCGGAACTTTGCAATGGTCTAAAAAATATGCTCCGTGGTCTGTGTCCGAAGCAAAAACAGTGATTCCGGTAGATGATAACGATGCCGACCTGTACAAGGATGATGGCTACCTAATAGCAGGATATACCAACAACGCAAGCGGATCCGGTTCGGGCAAAGATGCGTTGGTGATGAGAACCGATGCAAGCGGAAACGTATCGTGGGCAAAAGCGTACGGAAGCAATTCGAACAGCGGCGATGACGAGTTATATGCAGCGCAACAGATGTACGGAGACGGACAGGATTTCATTGTTGCTGGCTACACCAAAAGCATTACCGGCGGCGGGCAACAGGCCGCTCTCACGCTGAAGATACAGACCGACGGAACGCAAACCACACCGGGAGGATGGAACAATTTCATGTACACCACCAATACCATTGCATACGATGTGAAAATAGTGGATGATACAGACGGAGATTCTAACCCTGACGATGGTTTCATCATCGTTGGCTCTATGGATAACGCAGGGGCTGCGGTCCAAAATGCTTTTGTTTATAACACCGCTGCGAGTGGTGCCCGACTATGGGTAGATTCCATCTCTGTAAAAAAAACCACCCCTACGTCGCAAGATGATGTGTTTGCCGTTATACAGACAAAGGACTTTGGCTATGCGGCGGTAGGAAGGACCAGCTATTACGGATTAGATAATATCTACCTCATTAAAACCACTTCGGCAGGAATACTTGCCGGAGACCTGAACATCTGCAGTTCGCCGAATCTTTCGGGAGTAACTGTTGGAACGACTAATCCAACTACCTGGTCAGGAAGCACCGCCGATACTCCCTCGCCACTCACCTATACAGTTACTACCCCCATGCCAAGTACACTAACTACCTCCACGCGCATTCCATCGGAAACAGAAATATGCGTTAGCAACCCTCTGCCTATACAGCTGATCTCATTCACAGCAAACTGCCTTTCAGAAAAACAGGCGATCAAGCTCAGCTGGTCAACCGCCTCGGAAGTAAACAATAATTTTTTTACAGTTGAAAGAAGTCTGGACGGAAAAAATTTCGAATCCGCCGGATATGTGAATGGAGCGGGAAACAGCAACACGGCTCACAACTATACGTTCACGGATGATGTTGAATATATTTCAACCCTATCTCCTCAGGTCTATTACCGGCTGAAACAAACCGACTTTGACGGGCGGTATGAATATTTCGGCCCTGTGTTTTCTAACTGCAGCAGAGACGGCTTTTCACTTTATCCGAGCCTCAACAGCGGTACTTTTTACATTCAGAACCCGGCTGCTGTCCCGTTCAGCTTAAAAATATTTAATCTCCTGGGGGAAGTGGTTTACAAAAAGCCCCTATCCGAGGAAGAGATCACAAAGGTGGACCTTTCAGTTCCTGAGGGCCCTTACTTCGCAGAAATCATGACCGCATCAAAGGTCATCAGCAAAAAGATCATCGTTAACAGGTAATGCGAAATAAATTCCCGCTGAACGACACATTTATTATTTATTTTTTTACAAGCTACGTTTAGCGGAGTAATTCCGATGAATTTATGCTTATATTTTGCTAACGTATCACTTCTCCCCAAGAACTTTTATGGGTTTATGTTTGACCAGTTTTTTTAGGTGAAAGCCTTGTATGGCGGTCTTTTCTATAAATGAAATAGCCTCCGGAATACTATCAGTGAATAAAAACAGTTTCATGTCTTCAGCAGTAATGGTCCCGGAATTTATCATCTCCTGAAAATGTTGATACAGTTTAACATGATATTCTTTTCCAAATAAAATGACAGGAAAATGTTTGATCTTATTGGTCTGGATCAAAGTGACTGCCTCAAAAAATTCATCCAGTGTTCCGAAACCTCCTGGCATTACTATAAAAGCATAAGAATATTTAGTGAGCAATACTTTTCTCACAAAAAAATAATCCAGTTTAACCCATCGATCCAGGTATGGATTGCGGTTCTGTTCAGCAGGAAGAAGAATATTACATCCAACCGATTTTCCACCGGCATCTTTTGCACCCCGGTTTGCCGCTTCCATGATTCCCGGCCCTCCACCGGTCATCACTGTAAATCCCATTTTGGCAAGTTCAGCGCCCATTTTTCTTGCTTCTTTATAACTGGGGTGGTCCTCGTTAAATCTCGCGGAGCCAAAAACCGTTGCACAAGGCCCCAAAAAGTGAAATGTCCGGAATCCCTTAATGAACTCGAATAAAACTTTAACAATAAAAATGAATTCTTCAAGCCTGGATTGGGGGCCTTCAAGAAACACTTGTTCTTCTGTATTTGCAATCCCTGCTTTTGTTGTCATACGGGGTGAAAATAAGTACAATTACCTGATTGATGTATATCAGACCTGTGTAGAAAAAAGAACTTCTTCCTGGCCTTGTCTCGGGATTATTGCTTCTGTTTTCAGCTCATCCTGAATTTTTATCCGGAATGTTTCCTGAGCCTGAGGTTCGCCGTGTACAAGAAATATCTTTTGAGGTTTCTTTTTGAACCTGGCCAGCCAATCGATCATCTCTTTCTGATCTGCATGTGCAGATAACGAAGAAATTTCTTTCACGCGTGCCTTTACAGGATAATATTTCCCATATATTTTTATTTCATGCGCCCCGTTCCTCAGAGCTCTGCCCCGTGTTCCTTCTGCCTGGTATCCGACCAATAATAGGGTGTTCTTTTTATCATCAATATAATTTTTCAGGTATTCGAGCACTCTTCCTCCGGTGATCATGCCGCTTGCTGCAATAATTATTTTACTGCCTTTAAGTGCGATCACCTTTTGCGTATCCTGAAAGTCGGTGATAATATTAATATCATGGCAAACCGCACGACACTCCTCTTCTGAAAGCTTATGCCATGCCGGATATTTATGCAATACTTTTGTTGCATCGGCACCCATAGGGCTGTCCATAAAAACAGGAACATTAGGTATGCGGTTCTCCTTTTTAAGTTGATTGACAAGATGCATCAGCTCCTGCGCTCTTCCCACCGCAAAGCTCGGAATAAGCAGATTGCCATTCTGATGGATCGTATCATTTATAATTCCCGCCAGTTCATCCTTAGCGGGGGCAGTTCCGTGAAGCCGGTCACCATAGGTGCTTTCCATCACTAAAAAATCTGCTTCCTCAACAACAGAAGGCGGTTTCATAATATCATCATTACTTCTGCCTATGTCGCCTGAAAAAATTATTTTCTTACCGAAACAATTTACCTCAATGAAGCAGGAACCGAGTATATGTCCGTTCTGCAAAAAACGAAATTCGATGTTCGGTGAAATATTGATCCATTGATTATCGCTGTATACATAAAACTGTTTTAATACATTCTCAACATCTTTCATGGTATAAAGAGGCAGTGATGGGTTGTGCTTGGAAATGCCATAACGATTTTCATGTTCCGCATCTTCCTCCTGTATTTTTGCACTATCTCGTAAAATAATTTCTGCAAGGTCTCTCGTAGGAGGTGTCATGAGTATTTTCCCTGCATAGCCTGATTTTGCCAGCAGCGGAAGATATCCACAATGATCCAGGTGAGCATGTGTAAGGATCACCAGGTCGATCCCTTTAACATCGACCGGGAGCAGTTCGCGATTTTTAAGTCTAAGTGATTTTAATCCTTGAAAAAGCCCGCAATCGATCAAAATATTTTTCTCGGGGGTTTTAAGCAGATGTTTTGATCCCGTAACTGTTCCGGCAGCTCCAAGAAATTGTATCGAGATGCTTGGGAGGTTCATGGTGGTTATTGGCGGTATTTCATTTTGTGTAACTCCTGTGCCTCTTCAATGGAATGCGAAACAGAAAGATCTTTTTCTTTTTTTGCCATTATTGCAAGATGCTTGTAGTACTTGCTAAGCGTTTCCAGGTCTTCTTCTGTCAATTCTTCCACATCAATGAGCCGGTTGCTGGGCCCTTTAAGCGAGGCAACCAATTCATTCAGTTTAAGGTGTATGGCTCTTGAATCTTTATTCTGCATTCGCTGGATAAGGAACACCATCAGAAATGTAATAATGGTTGTCCCGGTGTTGATAACAAGCTGCCAGGTATTTGAAAAATCAAAAAAGGGTCCGGTGATGATCCAGATAATAATGATCAACAACGCAAAAATAAATGCAGTGGTGGTTCCGGTAAAATCGGTGAAAAATCGTGAAAGTCTTTCAAAATAATTTACACGTCCGGATTTACTTGAATGTTTCATGTTTTTTTCGTGCTAAATTATGCATTATTAAAATAATCTCTCACAAAAGCATGTTGTTGGTTCTCGGTCATTTTATCAGCATGTTTCACAAATATTCTCACCTGTTTAAAAGCATGGTCATCTTTAAGCATATTCCATAATTCCTCTTTTGCTTGTGTGGGGCCGAATAAGATGACCTTGTTATAATTTTTTATTTCCTCACCAAGTGTTTTGTAATACGCATGTTGTTTGTGCTGCTCATCTTTGTGCATACTATATTCGCTTTTGCCCAGGATGCGTTCCTTTTCCCGATGGGTAAAACCGGATGTTATTGTTTTAGTGACAATAGGAGATGTATTTGCATCCATGAGGTGGGCCGTTGAATGATCCATCCAAATTCCCATGTGTTTGTTTGTTTTCATAGTAGTTAGGTTTATTGATTGATATTATTGTTTTTGTTGATTCATTTTTTTGATCCATGCAAATGCCGCCCATATTCCGGTTAAAACAAAGAATGGAACCAGGAATACAAAAGCATCTTTGAGGTCCCTGTAGAAATACAATCCGGCAGCAATGCCACCTGAAAAAACGCATGCTTTAAAAAGCCACAGTTCCCAGTTGCTCCATGTGGTTTGTTTGGTTAAGAAGCTCATGATGATTGTGTTTGTTTTTGTGTTCTTATACTTAAAAGTTTTTGAAAAAGCTCTGTTTCCTCCCTCGTAAGGTCTTTCGGAAGCACTATTTGAATTTTTGCATACAGGTCACCATATTCCATTTCGACCCCGAACTTGGGCATTCCCATTCCCTTCAAACGCAATACCTTGCCGCTATCAGTTCCTTGGGTAATATCGATGCGTATATTTCCTTTCAATGTCCTGATCAACGCTTTACCTCCGAGAACAGCCGTATATAGTTCGACAGGAATATCACAATAGAGGTCATCCATCTTTCGTTCATAATGCGGATGATGATCTATATGAACCTTGATAAATACATCTCCTCGTGGGCCATTACTTATTCCCTGTCCTCCTTTCCCTCTCAATCTGAGTATCTGGCCTTCTTTCACACCGGGTTTTATTTTTATCTGAAGTTTTTCTCCTTCCGTTTCAAGTTGCCGTGCGGTTCCATTAAACGCTTCTTCCAGAGAAATGCTCAACTCAGCCTCAAAGTCATTTCCTTTCCTGGGCTGCTGTGTTCTTCCTCCTCTTCTGTGTGAGCCACCGAATATATTGGAGAAAAAATCTGAGAAATCACCTCCTTCTCCAAACATATCTTCGCCTGAGCTATATGTTTTTCGCTGTCCGCCTCCTGTCTGCTGCCACCTTGACCAATCAAAATTCCCTTCTTTACCCCCTTGTTGCTGATATTGATTCCAATTTTCTCCCAACTCATCGTATTTTTTTCTTTTCTCCTCATTCCCCAGAACTTCATAGGCCTCGTTCATTTCCTTGAATTTTTCTTCTGCAGCTTTATTATTGGGGTTTTTATCCGGATGGTATTTTACTGCAAGCTTGCGATACGCTTTCTTGATCTCATCCGCAGAAACTTTTCGCTCTACCCCCAATATTTTATAATAATCTTTGAACTCCATTTTACTTTGATCTTTGTTGTGCGTTCTTTTTAAAATACTTTTTGAATGGCCAGGAAGAACGCAATGCTTCAAGGTCTTCATTCAGCATAAGTGTTCCTTTATTGATATTAACCACACTCGTATTGAGATGATGAATGAAGGTGGTATCCTTCAACAGCATTCCAACCGATCCTTGTCCGTGCTCAAGCCTCTTAGATATTTTGGAAAAATCGCCAGTTATATATGCAACTGTATCACTCACTCTATCGAGTTTTACAATAATTTGTTTTATTTTTCCGGAAAGTAAAGTGTCGGTTATCAAAGCTCCCAGGCTGCCCTTTCCGTTTCGGATATCTTCCGATATGCTTTTCAGGTTTCCGGTAAGCACCGCACTTGAGTTGCTGGCGATTTTAATGCTCACGATAGCTGCTTTTACATTGTCGGCCAATACAGTATCCATCAATAATGACCACATAGTGTTCTTGCTGCTGATCCGGTCGGTGATGGAGCGCAAGTTCAACGTGATGGCTTTCATGTTTTCATTGGTAGAGTTGAGCGTACGTACCATCTCGTCCGTTTCGATGGGCCGCACCGATGCAATAATATCCCCTTCTTCTACGCAGGACGAGTGGTCGTTCACAGAATTAATATTGATAAGTTTATTTCCCATCAATCCATCTGTACCAACGCTTGCCATTGCATTTTTCTTTATAAAAGGCCTTACATTTTCTTCAAGCACCATAACCGCTTTTACGCTTGAATCATTTATGATCTCTACACTTTCAATAGTCCCCACATCTATACCGGCAAAGCGAACATTATTTCCAGCCATGAGTCCATCCACATTATGGAACCTGGCACCTATTCTGAACGTTGAACCAAAAATATTTTGCTTGGCACCCAAAAAATACAATGCTGCTATAAATACAACTGTGCCTACAACAACAAATAAACCAAGTCTTATATTTCTGAATGTTTCGTTTGCCATATTATTCGAAAAATTTTTGAATCTTTTTATCCGTTGAGTTTTTTAGTTCTTCGTAAGTGCCGTTGGCATAGCACCTGCCGTCAATAAGCATTACAATGCGGTTACTGACCATCTTCACACAATTGATATCATGCGAGATGATAACAGACGATGTATTATATTTTTTCTGCAGATCAAGCATGAGTGAAGATATTTCCTTGCCGGTTATCGGATCCAGTCCGGTGGTGGGCTCGTCATATAGAATGATCTCCGGTTTCAATATCAGCGTACGGGCAAGGGCGATGCGTTTTCTCATCCCCCCTGAAAGCTCAGAAGGCATCCTATCAATGGTTTCCGCC
>JAHEYK010000018.1:26093-30547 GCA_023251625.1 Bacteroidota bacterium | reverse complement strand
TCTTTGATAAAACCAAGGCCTGCCTGGTTATTTTGCACAGACCAAACGTCAGAAAGAGGAACAGAAGCATTTCCGATTCCGGATGAACGTGCACCAAGAGGGGAGTTGTCTTGAGAAAACACCGGATTCTTCCCCGGAAAAAGAATATGGATCAAGCATAAAAAAATTATTGAAAATATATTCTTCATTAATTTTTTCTGATATTAATTGGAATAAGAACTCCAGCCTTCAGATACAAACTTTTTTTAGTGCCAAAGTCTACTCCTAAAAAAGGATTTACTGCATAGTTTTTAATTTGGTAATCATACATTACTTGAAATGTAGCAAGAGCCAATGGCATATCATATTTTATGTTGGGTGAGGGAGGTGTTGTAGTTGTTTCCCATGGGGAAAATTGAATATCTACCGAAGGAAATAATGAAGGAATATGACGAATGGGCATATCTATGCCACTTATTGTTTTTTCTGATGTAACCCATGAAGGGTTTTGAGGAAATTGATTGGTCACATAAGAATATCTTGCATTATAAAATGTGAATAACGGTAAATGAACACCTATATGGAAAGTTATTTTCTTGATCTTATATGCAAGCAGTATAGGAATTTCTATACTATGATACGAATAATCATATTCAACTACATCATTGATTTTGAGGTTGCTTGCATATTTCATAGCTGTATCTTGATTGCTTCCGAATATGTTTCTTCTATAACTATATATCAGGCCAAGTGTCACATGGAATTTTTTTTGAGTCTTGTGAGCTAGTAAGATTCCTGCAGACATGCCAAAGGTTGGAGTTTTTGTAAACCTGTCGTATTGATGAGTTTGAAATTCATCCTCGTTTTTAATCGGGGTTGGACGAATATAATTATCACCGAAAAACATCTTATAATGCCCGCTTACCTGAAAGGTAAATTCGTATTTTTTATGGAGGTTCTTTATGGTGTCCTGGCTTAGAGCTGAAAGATGAAATAACAAACAACACAATATGAAATAATTCGTTTTCATTATTTCATTTTTCCGGTTAAAGTATAAGTCGTACTTCCGCCCGGCGCATAACTTCCCCACGAATATTTAATCTCCTTTTCTGAAGTAAATTCTCCTATGCCATTATTGTCCTTATATCCTTCCAATGAGCCATCCTCATAAACGATTGTGTGTAGAGAAATATATGGAGAAGAGATTGTAATCGAATTTTTATCCGAACCATTCGAGATATTGGCATCGAAAAAATAGGTGGTGTCTAAGCTGCCTGTATTGGGCGGTATTCCCCAATAAGAAGACTCATGAATGGCAATAGTATAATCTCCAATGAATTTTGTTCTATAATCAAACGGATCTTTTTTGCAGCCAAATACCAGAACTCCCAAAAGAGCAATAAGGATCTTTTTCATTTTAGCTGTCTCAAATAAAGTTGCACCGTGTTCTCCAGTCCATAATACAATGCATCCGAGATCAGTGCATGCCCGATAGATACTTCCAGCAGATTTGGAATATTTTTATAAAAATAATTCAGATTCTCAAGACTCAAGTCATGCCCTGCATTGATTCCTAGTCCGAGTGAGTGGGCAAGCTTTGCGGATGTAATAAAGGGTTTGATCGCGCTTTCTTTATTCTTTGTGAAATCTTTTGCGTATGATTCTGTATACAGTTCAATCCTGTCTGTCCTGGTTTTTGGTGCATGTTCGATCTGTTTCAGGTTTGCATCAATAAAAATGGAAGTCCTGATTTTATTTTTTTTCAGCTCTGAAATAATTTCTTTTAAAAACCCTTCGTGTTTCACTGTATCCCATCCCGCATTGGAAGTGATCGCATCAGGCGGGTCTGGCACGAGCGTTGCCTGATCGGGTTTTACTTTTAATACCAAGTCCATCCATTCTTTGGTGGGATAGCCTTCAATGTTAAATTCTGTAGTGATCAGGGGCTTGATATCTAGGGTGTCTTGATAACGAACATGCCTTTCGTCCGGCCTTGGATGCACGGTAATTCCTTGCGCACCAAAGCGCTGAATATCGGATACGGCTTTCAGCAGATCAGGTAAATTACCTCCCCTTGCGTTGCGAAGGGTTGCGATCTTATTTATGTTTACGCTTAGTTTTGTCATGTTTCGAGCTCTAAAAGTAAAAAATGTACATTTGTAACAAGGGTATGTTTATAATTCTTTTTTTGATGTAACATACTGCCCTCTTGTACGTTTAACTTTGAAAAGCCAATCAAATGCTGGCCTACGAATTGATCACAGAAGAAGTACCTTCTCTTAAACCCACAGACACAGGCAAGAAAGTTCTTGACTGGATGGAGGACTTTCGCATATCTCATCTTCCTGTAGTAGATAAACGTGAGTTCTTAGGGCTCGTTTCCTATACCGACATGCTCGATCATAATGACGGTAAAAAAACACTGGACAAGCTGCATGTTTCTTTGATCAAGGCATTTGTACGTGACAACTATCATATTTATGATGTTCTTAAAGTGATCTCTACTCATAATGTGAGTGCAGTAGCCGTTTTGGATGAGCACAACAAATACGTAGGTGTTATTACGGCCGATTCCATCATTCAAAAGATCGCCAAGATGCCTTTTGTGAATGAGCCGGGAGGGATCATTATCCTCGAGATCAACATACGCGATTACTCACTTTCACAGATCGCGCAGATAATTGAAGGTAACGATACCAAGATCCTGAATCTATATGTGAATGCACATCCTGACACCACCAAGATCGAAGTTACTATCAAAGTGAACAAAGATGATCTTGCTCCTATCTTGCAGACATTCGCGAGATATAATTATACGGTGAAAGCAACCTTCCATCATGCGCACATGGGTGAGAACCTGAAGAACCGATTCGATGAGTTCATGCACTTCCTGAATATTTGAAAATCCATGCGATGCTCTTTTTCGGCAGAATAATTTCTCTCCTTCTTTTTTTCTCTTTGCCATCTGCTGTGCTGTATTCCCAAAATGTCCTCCTGAACAAAAATCCACCTGAAGGAGATACCTCTTTGCTCAAACCGGTCCAGGTATTGCTTGTAAAGCCGGTAATCATCAATGATATTCAGATAATAGGTAATAAAATAACAAAAGGCCACATCATACTCAGGGAGCTTTCATTCAAAAAAAATGATACGATCAGCGGTCAGGATATTCAACGAAAACTTAAGTCTGCAAAGGAGAATATTCTCAATACATCCCTTTTTAATTTTGTAACCATCGATACACTTCCTGTGGGAAATGATCGTGTTAATGTGCTGGTAACCGTTGCCGAACGCTGGTATATATGGCCGGCACCGATCTTTGATGTGCAGGAACGAAATTTTAACGTGTGGTGGCAGAACAGGAATTTTGACCGTGCTAATTACGGCCTTTCTCTCACCTATGAAAATTTCAGGGGCCGGAAAGAAGAGTTGAGTATATATGCACAGTTCGGATACACGGTGAAATACACTCTTTCATATATCATTCCATACCTGACGCATAAACACATCAGCGGAGCAGGGCTTTATTTCTCATACGCGCGAAACAGAGAGGTTGCTTACATGACCGATAATAATGTTCTGGTTTATTTTAAAAACCCGGATCATTATATCCGGGATGAAGTGATAGGGAAATTGTATTACACGTACCGCATGGGGATACATAACAGGCATTACCTGGAAGGAAAATTTGTTCAGGGAACGGTCAACGATACGCTGAAAAATTACTCCACAGATTATTTTATGAATAATGAAACACGGATGAGGTTTTTTGCGCTGGACTATTCTTTTCGAAGTGATTTCCGGGATTCCAGGATATATCCTCTGAAAGGATATTATTGGGAGGTGGAGGCATCGAAATTCGGTTTGGGAATTCTGAAAGATGAAAAACTAAATATCACAAATTTGTTTCTTACAGTCAGGGGATATCAGAAACTCGCCAACCGCTTTTACTTTGCTCAGGGGTTGCGCGTGAAATATTCTCCGAATAATCAACTCCCTTATTATGTGCAGCGCGGCCTTGGCTGGGGTGATTATGTGCGGGGGTACGAATATTACGTGATCGATGGCCAGCGTTATGGCTTGGCAAAATTAGGCATGAGATACGAGGTTATTAAACCAAGAGTGCGCCATATTCCTAACATGCCATTCAGCAAGTTCAACACCATTCATTATGCACTGTATGCAGGAATATTCGGAGATGCAGGATACGTGGATGATCGCCTTTATTCCGGTCTGAACCCGCTTGCGAATAAATGGATGTACGGCTATGGAGCCGGGGTTGATTTTGTGACTTATTATGACATAGTATTCCGTTTTGAATACTCCTTCAATAAGATGATGGAACATGGCTTTTTTGTGAGTTTTAAGGCGGGAATCTGAGCCTGTTTTCACCCTATTATTAGCTATTAACTATTAACTTTGTGACCCATGAAAGTTGCCATTTACGGACGCGCCCATAAGTCTGTTTCTTCTGC
>JAHEYK010000018.1:0-25993 GCA_023251625.1 Bacteroidota bacterium | reverse complement strand
TGGAAGTGGAAAGCAGAAGCCCTAATTTCCTCGTCTCCATCGATTCACATTCAGAAGCCGTATCCTCATCGGTCAAACTCAAACTTACAAAAGCAAATTTTTCAATATCACTTGTAAAACTGCCTAAACATGAGTTTTTATCTACACTGCGAGGCAAGCTCATGTGGGGTGTGGACAAGAGAAATTAGATACAATAATATGTTTGTATTTTCGTTATATAGAGTCATGAAAATAATCCTTTTTGTTTGCTGTTTCCTGTCCGCTGTCTGCTGTTTTGCCCAGGAAGGCGGCAGCAATATGTACGTTCCTCATCCTTTGAAGATCAGCCCAAAAAATTCGGAGATAGGGATATTTCTTGGAGGAAGCTATTATACAGGAGACCTGAATCCTGCAGGACACTTTAACCGTTTTACCAAACCGGCTGTGGGTTTATTGTATCGTGTAAACTTTAATCCCCGATTATCTGCGAAAGCAATTGCATCGTACGGATCGATAGAGGGGGATGATGCCTTCTCCGATAATGCCGCGAGCAGGAACAGAAACCTGTCTTTCAAATCGCAGCTCATGGAGTTTGCAGTGGAAGGTGAGTTTAACTTTTTGTCATTTGCTACCGGAAGCAAAAAGCTTGCTGTGTCCAGCCCCTATGTTTTTGGAGGCATTGCTGTTTTTCATTTCAGGCCGCAGGGATTTTATGGCAATCACTGGTATGATCTGCAGCCTCTTGGGACGGAAGGGCAGGGCACTTCTTTTTCGGGTGAAAAAACGTATTCACTTACGCAGTTCTCGATCCCTTTTGGTGTTGGCCTTAAAATAAATACGGCAAAAAGAGTATGTATTGCCCTTGAATGGGGGCTTCGTAAAACCTTTACCGACTACTTGGACGATGTAAGCGGCAAATATGTAGATCCGACCCTTCTTGCAGCTGAAAAAGGCTCTGCGGCAGCTGCTCTTGCGGATAAGAGCCTGACCAAACAAGGCGGGAATGATACGGGAAGACAGCGCGGGAATTCTTTCACCAACGACTGGTACTACTTTGCCGGGGTCATGATCACCTTTAAGCTTAAGGGCAGAGAAGGGGAATGTGATATTCCTCATTGACCCTTGATTTTTCCTTCTTTCGGCTTAAAAATTATCTTTGCATCCCCATGGCCGAACTGCAAAAGTCTGATATGTCCTTTCTTCAGCACCTGGAAGCCCTGCGCTGGCATTTGGTCCGTTCAGCCATTGTTATTATCGTCTTAGCATCAGTATTTTTTGCCTACAAAGAATTTGTATTTGGCACCGTGATCTTTGGCCCTATGCATGCCGATTTTTTGACCTACCGGGCATTGTGCAAACTTTCTCATGTGGCAGGCCTAGGAGATACGCTTTGCATGCAAAGCATTTCTTTTGAGCTGGTTAATATTGATCTGTCCGGACAGTTCACAACGCATATTTGGGTGTCTATTATTGGAGGCTTTATGATCGGATCTCCCTATATTCTTTGGGAGCTCTGGAGGTTTGTAAGCCCGGCCTTGCATGAGAAAGAAAGAAAATATACCAGCGGAGTTGTGTTCTTTGCTTCTATGCTTTTTGTTTCCGGGGTATTGTTCAGCTACTTTGTGATCGTACCTATGACCATAAATTTTCTGGGGAATTACCAGGTGAGCACCATCGTAAAAAATACGATCACCATCGATTCCTACATATCTACAGTAACTGTTCTTACACTTATCATGGGATTGGTATTTGAACTTCCTATTATCATTTTCTTCCTGACCAAGATCGGTTTGCTGGGGCCTTCTTTTATGCGTAAAAACCGTAAGTATGCGATAGTGATAATCCTGATCGTGGCAGCCATCATAACGCCTTCGTCTGATATCCCAACACTTATAATTGTTTCAACACCACTGTATATATTGTACGAAGCAAGTATATTTGTTTCCAAGTATGCGGAAAAGAAATCAGAATCTTAAAATCGACCAGTAAGTAAAATATGCCAGGATCTGTTTTTCGTTATATAGTGTTAGCTGTTTGCTGTTGGTTTTTAGCTGTTGGCTTTGCATCTGCCCAGCAAGAAACCAAGATCAGCGGAATGATATTCGATGCGCAAACGCGCGAGCCGCTTCCCTTTGTGAATATTAAATACAAGGGAGTAAAAGTTTTTACTACTACGGATATTGACGGAAATTTTTCCCTCTCCACAACTACACCTTCCGATACGCTGGTGATCTCATACATCGGATACCGTACAAAAAAAATAAAGATACAGCGTAATATCTCTGTTACCAAAAATATAAGCCTGGAGCCGGACCAAATGGCTTTAGCCGAAGTGGTTATTTTACCGGGCGAGAACCCTGCACACAAGATCCTGCGAAAGGTAGTCGAACATAAAGACCACAACGATATTGAAAGGCTTAAGTCATATGAATATGAGGTGTATAACAAGATCGAAATAGATTTTAATAATATTCCTAAATCATACAAAGACAAACTTGTATTACGGCCCGTTAAATTTATTTTTGATTACATAGACAGCACCAGTGTAACCGAAAAACCGTATCTCCCAGTTTTCCTATCGGAAGCGATATCCGATTTTTTCTATCTCAAAAATCCGCAGCATCACAGAGAGATCATAAAAGCAAGTAAAGTTTCCGGATTCCAGGAGGCATCCTTGTCTCAGTTTATGGGGCAGATGTACCAGAATTTCAACATCTATGATAATACCATACTTGCATTTCAAAAAAGGTTTGAAAGTCCGATAGCTAACAACTCACTTATTTTCTATAAATACTATCTGATCGACAGCGTGTTCGTTGATAATTCATGGTGTTACCAGATCCAGTTCAAGCCCAGGAGAAAGCAGGAGCTCACCTTTCAGGGAAATATGTGGATATCAGACACCACTTTTGCTATAAAGCGGATAGAAATGTCCATGGCTTCCGATGCCAATATCAACTTCGTTAACACATTTAATATTGTTCAGGATTATGATAAAGTGGATAGCACCTGGATGCTTAGTAAAGACAGGCTGGTGGTAGATTTTAATTTACAGAAGGATAAAATGGGTTTTTACGGAAGAAAAAATTCTTCGTACAAAAATATCATAATCAATAAACCTCGCCCCGAAGATTTCTACAGCTCAACCGAGAACATAGAATTGCAAGACAGCGCATTACTGAAGAATGACGAATACTGGAAGAAATCACGGCACGACACACTTTCGAAAAATGAAAAGCAGGTTTATAAAATGGTTGATACCATCCAGTCGTTGCCTATATACCGTACCTGGTATGATTGGATCGTACTTCTTACAGGCGGATATTATACGATTGGAAAAATTGACCTGGGCCCATATTATAAATTATTCAGTTCTAATTCTGTGGAAGGGCAGCGTTTCCGCATTGGTGCACGAACCGGGCGTGAACTCAGTAAATGGTATCAGTTCAATGGATATATAGGCTATGGATTGAAGGATAAGGTTTTTAAATACGGACTTGGCTACCAGGCTTTCTTAACAAAAAAGCCGAGGCAGGTCATTGGGCTTAATTATATGGATGATGTAGAGATCCTGGGGCAGAGCACGAATGCCTATGCACATGATAATTTTCTTTCCACGCTGTTCAGAACAAAGCCGCTCAGCAGCCTCACAGCCATTCAGCAGTATAAGGCTTCCTATGAATTCGAACCATTTCAGGGATTTAACAATAAACTTATTTTGACACATAAGATCATGATCCCTAAAGGAGATCAGTCTTATAACTACCTGGATGAGACAGGCGCAAAGGTAAGTCAAAGTAATATTTTTGTTTCCGATGTAAGTGCTGTTATTCGTTTTGCCTACAGAGGTAAATACTTAGGAGAAGGCTTTAACCGTACCTGGATGGGAACACGATATCCTGTAGTTGAGCTCCAATATAGTGAGGGCTTAAGAGGGGTATTGAAGAGCCAGTATCAATATCATAAGGTTACTATGCGGGTAGAAGACCGGATCCGCATCAGCCCTTTCGGTTATACTGATTACATTATTCAGGCAGGAAAAATTTTTGGCAACGTTCCTTTTCCTTTGCTTGAACTTCATGGGGGGAATGAAACGGTCGTTTATGACCCTTTTGCGTATAACATGATGAACTATTATGAATTTGCAAGCGATCAGTTCCTGGATTTTGAGGTCTTTCACCATTTTGACGGATTCTTTCTGAACCATATTCCTCTTATGAGGAAATTAAAATGGCGAGAGGTGATCTCGGGTAAATATCTGGTAGGTAATGTAGAGAGCAAGAACAGGGATGTACTTATTTTCCCTACCACACTTTCTTCGCTGGATCATGGACCTTATTACGAGGCAAGTGCCGGAATAGAAAATATTTTCATGGTCTTTCGTATTGATGCGGTGTGGAGATTATCCTACATCAATAAGAGCTACGTGGATTACTATACCGCCAATGGAGGAAAGTCGATCCCTGTCTTTGGAATACGCTTCGGAATGCAAATTACTTTTTAACTTTATCGTATGATCTTAAAATCATCCAACCTCATTAAAAAATATAAAAGCCGTGCTGTTGTCAACAATGTATCTGTTGAAGTAAAGCAAGGCGAGATCGTTGGCTTGTTAGGGCCCAATGGGGCAGGGAAGACCACTACATTTTATATGACAGTGGGATTGATCAAGCCCAATGAAGGGACTATTTTTCTGGATGATAAAGACATTACGAAAGAGCCGATGTACAAACGAGCCCAGCTCGGCATAGGTTATTTGCCCCAGGAAGCCTCTGTCTTCAGAAAGCTGAGTGTGGAAGATAATATCAAGGCGGTTTTGGAGATGACTAAATTTTCAAAAGAAGAGCAATCAACTAAACTGGAAGCTCTGCTTGAAGAGTTTGGTTTAGTAAAGATCCGGAAAAGTAACGGAGATGTGCTTTCCGGTGGAGAAAGAAGAAGAACTGAAATTGCGCGCTGCTTGGCCACCACACCCAATTTTATTTTATTGGACGAACCCTTTGCCGGCATTGACCCAATTGCTGTGGAAGATATACAACAGATCATTTCAAAGCTGAAAGCAAAAAACATTGGTATTCTCATTACTGATCACAATGTGCATGAAACTTTGAATATCACAGACCGTGCATATCTTCTCTTTGAAGGCAGCATCCTCAAAGCCGGAACAGCTAAGGAACTTGCTGATGATGAACAAGTTAGACGTGTATATCTTGGAAAGAATTTTGAGTTGCGCGGATCGGTTTCAAATTAAACTTCCTACTATCGTTTTATCAGATGCTCATATTTTGCTGTATACTGAAGTATCTGTTTGGGAAAAGTATTATCCAGCTCCATAAATTTATAAATGTAATCCCGGTCAAACAAATCTTCGCCTGATTCTATTTTCTCTTTTAGTTTTTGCTTGTCTTTTTCCGGATCATAGAAATAGTGTTTCTCCTTAGCATGTTCAAGCGATTGCAGTTTGTACATTATTTTTTCAAATCCTCCCATGTAAGAAAAATGCCATCCGCCTTCCCGGATGCAGGTCACTTCGGGTTCTGTTTTGTCGTGGTAACGCCTCGTCTTTCTGAAATTTTTAAAGTCACGAAAATTCAGCATAACAGTTCCTTTCCAGAACAATACTTTATCTCGCTCGGTCAGGTGCACTTCGTTCGGGCCTTTTCTTGCCAGACAGTTTAAAAAATAGTTATAATGCCTTTGTTCAAATACTTTAATCCCCGGCTTATTATTAAACTCACGTACTTTTTCCGCTCTTGGAATTTCGTCCAGGTCTCCTACAAGAAGGACATCATCCGGTTTGCAGTTCTTTAAACCCCTGGCGATTGCATTTTTCTGATGATGGCTTATATCCCATGGCCTGGGTACACGGAACTTTGAAAAAAAGTTAGGGTAGTCATCCAAAACAATATGTATGATCTTGTCCTTGTATGGTGCAAAACGCACTTCGTTCTCTTTGAAATATAATGGCTTAGATGTTTTCTGAAAAGTTTTTGTGGCTTCCACTAATACAAAGCGGTCAACGGTGTCATATAATTCTGCCAGCCTTATTTCCAAAAGATCAACCTCGTTAAAGAAAGGAAAGCAATCGTAGATCATCAGCCTCCGATTAATTTTTTGATCTCGTTCAGTTTCATGAGAGCTTCGACCGGGGTCAGCGTGTTGATGTCGGTCTTCAGGATATCATCCTTTATTTGAGAGAGGACCGGATCGTTCAATTGAAAAAAGGATAACTGCATGGCCCCCTCTAACTCCCCCGAAGGGGGAGAACCTGCGCGTGGGGATCCTCCCTTTTGGGGAGGTTGGGAGGGGCTTTTGTCCTCCAGAGTTTTGAGTATTTCATTTGCCCTATCCACCACCTTCTTCGGCACTCCGGCCATTTTAGCTACATGTATTCCAAAGCTGTGTTCGCTGCCGCCCGGGACAAGCTTACGCATAAAGATCACTTTATTGCCTACTTCTTTTACTGATACATTGAAATTTTTAACCCTCGGCATGGTTTTTTCCATTTCATTCAACTCGTGGTAGTGTGTGGCGAAAAGTGTTTTGGGTTTTGTAGGGCTATTGTGAAGGAATTCTGCGATCGCCCATGCAATGGATATGCCATCATAGGTACTGGTGCCCCTGCCGATCTCATCAAG
This sequence comes from Bacteroidota bacterium, assembly GCA_023251625.1. Classification (GTDB taxonomy): domain Bacteria; phylum Bacteroidota; class Bacteroidia; order Palsa-948; family Palsa-948; genus Palsa-948. The sequence continues at coordinate 19,376 of JAHEYK010000018.1, read as the reverse complement.
TAGTATCAAGCTTCTGTCTGAGAGATTGTTCAGGATGCTGGCTGTTTCGTTCATCTCCACCATGAAAGTGGATTCTCCGTGAGAAATATTATCGGATGCACCCACGCGGGTGAAGATCTTATCCACTAAACCAATTTCTGCATGCTGAGCAGGCACAAAACTTCCCATCTGTGCCATGATCGTGATGAGGGCGGTTTGCCTCAGCAAAGCAGACTTTCCGGACATATTGGGCCCGGTAATGATAATGATCTGCTGTTGTTCGTTGTCTAAGTAAATATCGTTGGCAATATATTCTGTGCCAAGGGGCAATTGAGTTTCTATGACAGGGTGCCTGCCATTCTTTATGTTAAGTATTTTGCTGTCGTTGATATGAGGGCGCACATAATTATTTTTTTGTGCAGTTCTCGTAAATGAAAGGAGGCAATCCAATCTTGCAATAAGAGATGCATTAAGCTGGATAGGAGGGATGTAATCTGCCAGAGAGAGTACCAAGTCATTGAAAAGCTGTGCTTCCAGCGTTTGGATCTTTCCCTCAGCGCCTAATATTTTTTCTTCGTATTGTTTTAACTCCTCAGTGATGTAGCGTTCGCAATTGGACAGCGTTTGTTTGCGTATCCAGTCAGCAGGTACTTTGTTTTTGTGCGTGTTGGTTACTTCGAGGTAGTAGCCAAAAATATTATTAAAGCTGACTTTGAGCGAACCAATACCCGTGCGTTCGCTTTCCCGCTGTTGTATCTCCAGCAGGTAATTTTTTCCGGAGGAGGTAATATTTCTCAGTTCATCCAATTCGGCATTTACTCCATCCGCTATCACGGTGCCCTTGTTCAGCATCGGTGGCGGATCGGGCACGATTTCTTTTTCGATGCGTTGCCGAATAAGCAGACAAGCATTGAGTTGTTCTCCAATTTTACGGATGCCTGTATCGTCTTTTGAAGACTCGCATAATAATTTTATTTGTTCAATGGAATGCAATCCACGTTTCAAATGCGCCACTTCTCTCGGAGAAATTCTTCCTGTGGCAACTTTGGATATTAATCTTTCCAGGTCACCTATCAGTTGAATTTGCCCGGATAATTTTTCGGATAATTCAGGGTTCTTGAGGAAAAGTTCAACAATATTCAGCCGCTCCTCAATAGGTTGTTTTTCTTTTAATGGCATGGATAGCCAGCGCTTCATCATGCGTGACCCCATAGGCGAAATGGTATTGTCAAGAATGTCGATCAGCGTTTTAGCCTTTTCGTTGGGTGACCAGAACAGCTCCAGATTGCGCACCGTGAATTTATCCAGCCACACAAAATGTTCTTCTTCAATACGTGAGATCGACTGAATGTGCTGAACACGGTCGTGCTGTGTGGCAGCCAGATAGTGCAGGGCTGCTCCGGCTGCCACTATCCCCAGGTTCAGACTTTCTATTCCGAAACCTTTCAGTGATGCAGTGCCGAAGTGTTTTAGCAAGGTCTCGTTCGAAAAATCTTCCATGAAGATCCATTCATCCAGTCCGTAGGTATAGAATTTATCTCCAAAGAACTCCGAGAACTGTTTCTTTTTATTTTTCTGGAAAAGTATTTCGCTTGGTTTGAAGTTCTGCAAAAGCTTTTCCACGTAATCAATAGTACCTTCAGCAACAAAAAATTCTCCTGTGGAAATATCCAAAAAAGAAATACCGGCATTTTTTGTATCAAAGTGAATGGATGCAAGAAAGTTATTGGCTTTATGATCGAGTATTTTGTCGTTGTACGACACTCCCGGTGTTACCAGTTCTGTAATTCCCCGCTTTACGATCGTTTTGGTAAGCTTGGGGTCTTCCAGTTGGTCGCAGATGGCAACGCGGTGGCCTCCACGGACTAATTTAGGAAGATAGTTATCCAATGAGTGGTGAGGGAAACCGGCCAGTTCTATTTCTGCTGCAGCACCGTTCCTCCGTTTGGTAAGTGTTATTCCAAGAGTAGCTGCAGTTTTTATGGCATCTTCTCCGAAAGTCTCATAGAAATCACCTATACGGAAAAGGAGAATAGCATCCGGATATTTTGATTTGATGCTGGAATACTGCTTCATCAGCGGGGTCTCCGAATCGTTCTCGCCACCCCGTTTTGCGGGCCTGTATTTCATCAAAGTCATGGTGACTAATATACGAATGAACGCGGATTATGAGAATGAGATTAGTTGAGCAGATTTCAAAATTTGTAAACATCAGCGGTACGGATGGCTAATCTTTGCGAATCTCCGAATGCAGCCGGTATCTCATTCATTCGTAGATTCGTAGTAATTCGAGATTCGTACTATGAGAAAACTAAAGAACGAGGAACTGGACAGGAAATCACCCGATGAATTCCGTGCTATGAAGAAGCTTCCGATTGTGGTGGTGCTGGATAATGTGAGAAGCGCATATAACGTGGGTTCTGTATTCCGTACCGCTGATGGATTTCCGATAGACGCAATTCATCTATGTGGAATCACAGGCTTTCCTCCACATAAAGAAATTGCTAAAACCGCCCTTGGTTCTACTGAAACTGTAAGCTGGAAGTATACTAAATCCACTCTGGATGCTATCGCTGAACTAAAAGAGTCCGGTTACAAGATTTATGCGATCGAACAGGTTGAAGGAAGTATTATGCTGGATGAGTTTCTTTCCAAGGACATACCCAAAATAGCCTTGGTCTTTGGTCATGAGGTAGACGGAGTACAACAAACTGTAGTTGATATGTGCGATGGTTGTATTGAGATCCCGCAGGGAGGTACCAAGCATTCTCTGAACATTGCTGTAAGTGCCGGAGTAGTGCTTTGGGAGTTCTTCCGAAGAACCCAATAAAAAACCCCGTACTCCCGATAACTATCGGGACTGCACGGGGTTTCCTTTGATCTGAAATTATTTATTATCCAACAAGTCCTTTGAAATCTGCGTTGTCGCGGAATTTGAAGAACTCAAGATCTTCTTTTGCTTTTGTTTTGAAAGAAGCATCTTTTCCGATAGCTATTTTCAGGTTGTTGATCAGAAGATCAGCAGCGCCTTTGCGTGCGCCAACCACCGCTTTCAGATAGTAAGAAAGAGCATCTTCTTTTTCAGGACTTGCGTCAAGAGTAGTAAGAGCGCCATCTGTATTTCCGGCAAGTACCTTAGCAAGAGCCGAGTTGAAAGAATTTTCAGAACCAAAATTACTTACTGCATCTGAATATTTTCCATCACGGATATTTACAATTCCTTTGTTGTGCGCTACTTCAGAACTTCCACCGGCTTTATTGTAAAAATCCATAGCAGATTTTCTGTCACCGCTCCAACGAACGAGGATTCCCAGATTGTTCATTACTTCAGGGGCCGTTCCGTTCAAACCTTTTGCTTTATCCATAGATGCTTGTGCATCGGTAGGTTTGTTCAGCAGGATATTGCAATATCCAACATTGTTTGAACATCTCCAGTCTTTTGCACCGTATATGCGATCTGCATTTTTGTATATGCTCAGCTTGTTGTTCACATCGCTTGTGAGGGTAGCTGCATACAGGATCTCATCATTAGCAAGGCTGTCAGGATAAGTACCTGCTAGTTTTGTGATCTCATCATCCGAACGGCTCATTTGTTCGCAGTTCCAGGTGATAACGCTTCTGCGGAGTTTTGGAAGGATCGTTTCAGCAACTTCTTTGTAAGTAGCAGAAAGGTTTTTGATCTCAGACTCACGCTTAGCTCCATCAGGATACATTTCAAGAACGCGGAGGATAAGTTCTTTGTCCTTGATGCTGCTTGCCTGCATTTCAGTTTTAAAACCGTCCCAGTCCTCAGCAGTTACCGCCGTTTTATAGAAGGACTCAGCATCAGCACCGGTGATCATTGGGTTCTTGTCTTTTGCTTTTCCTTTTGCAAGGTTAGAATAGAATTTAACAGTGTTCTTAGCACGGTTTCCTGCCAGGTTTTCGTTCAGAGAAAGTTCTCCGTCCGGTGAAGCGTAAGCAGAAATACTTGCGTCTTTGAACATAAATCTTTTGGTTACGCGTTTTTCTTCTATGAATTTTTGAGTAGCGGTCATGCTTTCTCCTTTCACTTCAGAATTGCGAAGATCAGCCATGTTCACCAAAAAGAACACATTCGTGTTTTGGGTTACAGGATATGATTTTTGGAAATTATCTTTTCCGATCAAAGGCTTTTCGTCATTCTTTACGAGCAGGGGAGTGATGATCGTTCCGTCAGCCACCTTTTTAGCAGGGAACTCTTTTGTTGAACTGCCCTTTTTACCTGTGATCTTAAGAGTAAGTTCGCAGTTTTTCATTTCGGGAGTGTAGGCTGTTTTGTCTGTATATGAAAAACCTCCGCCTTCTTTGAACTTAACAGTTGTGCCTGTTCCTTCAGTCACTTTCTCGCCTCTTACAGTAACTGGCTTAAGTGCTTTTTCGCCACCGTTATATTTGAGTGTAGGAGTGATAGTAAGTTCAACTTTTTTAGCAAAGTATTTTGGATCGTATTTTCCGCTCACTGTAACCACAACAGTATCGCCATGCATTTCCAGCGGACTTGGCTTCACTTCATACTTTACCATCTTGTCATACTTTTTCATCATGGAACCGAGGCCGGCACATGACGCAAGGCCTGCAACAGCAAGAAGTGATAAAGCAACACTTTGGATTTGATTTTTCATATTAAGGATTAATTAATAATTGGTTTGGTTTCAGGGGATTAAATGGGTTTGAATTGCCACAAAAGTAATTATTTTTTGAACAACCCAAATTTTTTTATCAAATTGAGATGTTAATAACCAATGCAATTTCGAATCAATTTTCAATCTTTTTGTGAATTTCAAGTGAAAATCAGTCAATTTTGAGCCTGACGACTGATAGGTTTTCCTCGCATTCAGAAAGCAATTTATGGATTGATTTTTTCATGCCCGGGTGGATCAGGTTTGGAGCGATCTCAGAAAGAGGGATAAGTGCAAATTTACGTTTATGGAGGTATGGGTGGGGAATCGTTAGATGAGCAGTTTCTATAATATCGTCATTGAAGAACAGGATGTCAATGTCAATGGTTCTGGCCTCCCATTTTTGATCCCGGGTCCGACCCATTTTTTTTTCGATGTTCAATAGATCGGCCAGCAGTTCTTGTGAAGAGAGTCCAGTTTCAATGCATATCGCCTGGTTTAGAAAGTCGTTTTGATCTGTTTTGCCCCCGCCCGTCTTATCAGTCGTTCGGGCAGGCCATGCGGCTGTATTGTAAAGGGAGGACCGGTCAATAATTTTTCCGGCACTCTTTTCTATCTCCTCAAGTGCCTGAGACAAAAATAATTCCCGCTTGCCGATGTTACTGCCAAGCAAAAGGTAAGTCTTATTCATATCCACTAAATTAGTAATTGCATATTAATACATGACCCTCTTTTATTAAATTCGCATCCTAATACAAAATCAAATGAAATCTTTCTGGGGAACATTTTTAGGTACGATCGTAGGCGTCTTAATATCGTTCGTAATTATCTTTTTTATCATACTTGGGATCGTTGCTTCATCCGTCTCCCAGATATCTTCTAAAAACGAAAGTTCGGATATTGTGAAGCACAACTCGATACTGCATATCACTTTTGATAAAGCGATACCGGAGCGCTCCTCCAATAATCCGCTGGGAAATTTTTCTTTCGGAGGGAATTTTGAAAAAACACCGATCGGACTGAATGATATTCTTTCCAACATTGAAAAAGCGAAAGACGACAAGAACATAAAAGGAATTTACCTGGATATTACTTCCATCCCTGCGGGCATTGCAACGCTCGAAGAGATCCGTAACGCCCTGCTGGATTTCAAAACATCCAAAAAATTTATTGTATCGTATAGCGAAGGATATTCTCAGGGAGCCTATTACCTCGCTACTGTTTCGGATAAAATTTATTTGAACCCGGAGGGGATGGTAGATTTTCGCGGACTGAGCCGTCAGATCATGTTCTATAAAAATCTGCTGGATAAACTCGAGGTGAACATGCAGATATTCCGTCATGGAAAATTCAAGAGCGCTACAGAACCGTATTTCCTCGATAAAATGAGCGAAGCGAATCGCTTACAAACAACAACCTATATCTCTTCCATCTGGCATTATATCCTGGAAGGAATTTCTAAGCAAAGAAATATTTCTGTTCCGGAGTTGAATCGCTATGCCGATAATATGCTGATCACTGATGGGCCGAGCGCGCTGAACTATAAGCTGGTCGATAAACTTATATACAAAGATGAAATGCTTGATGTCTTGGCCGAATTGTCAGAAGTCAAATCCGCAGATAAGATCAATTATGCCGAGATGAGCAAATATGTACACACTCCTAAGACAAAAAAGGAATCTCATTCAAAAAATAAAATAGCGGTCGTGTATGCCTCGGGAACTATTGAAAGCGGGGAGGGCGATGAGAAAACAATCGGCTCAGAAGGGATTTCGAAAGCCGTGCGTGAAGCCCGGTTAGATAGCAATGTAAAAGCAATTGTACTTAGGGTGAACTCACCGGGCGGTAGTTCGCTTGCTTCGGATGTGATCTGGCGCGAAATGAAGCTTGCTCAAAAGTCAAAACCGGTGGTTGTTTCTATGGGCGATGTGGCTGCATCGGGCGGGTATTATATCTCCTGTGCGGCTGATGCTATAGTGGCACATCCTAACACGGTTACAGGCTCTATCGGTGTGTTTGGCGTTTTCCCGAACATGAAAAATCTTTTTGCTAATAAACTGGGTGTTAATGTGGATACGGTCAATACAAACAAGCATTCTGATATTTTATCTCCTTACCGTCCGGTTCAGAAAGAAGAAAGCGAAGTGATACAGAAGTGGATCGAAAATGTATATACAGATTTTATAGGCAAAGTAGCTGATGGAAGACATAAAACCTCTGCGGAGATCGATAGCATAGGGCAGGGCCGGGTTTGGAGCGGTGTGGATGCCATGAAGATCGGGCTCGTGGATAAATTTGGAGGCATCAAAGATGCTATTGCGCTTGCAGCAGAAAAAGCAAAATTGAAAGATTACAATATTACAGAACTTCCCAAACAAAAAGAGCCGTTTGAAGAGATTCTCAACGGACTTTTTGACGAAGATGCCATGATAGAAACCAAACTGAAACAAGAATTAGGAACCAGCTACGACAACTACAAGAACATGAAAAATGTTTTAAAGTACAAAGGCGTGCAGATGCGTTTGCCGTATGATGTGGTGATCTATTGATTCTCTTCTCTTACATCAAAGCCAAGGGCTTTCATATCATTCCAGTAATCGGGATACGATTTTTTTACTACGGAAGGGTTTTCTATCTTTACTTCAGGGTATATCAATGCAAGAGGCGCAAAGGCCATGGCCATGCGGTGATCGTGATAGGTTTTAAATTCGATCGCTGATTCAAGGTCGTTGTCTTTATTTTTTTTCTCATTCGGAAAACTGATCTCTAAACTTCCTTCTCCATGTTCTTCTGCTTTGACCCCTATTTTTTTTAATTCAGTGCTGAGCGCATCTATCCGGTCGGTTTCTTTAACATGCAGGGTGTGAAGCCCGTTCAGCTGCATAGGTATTTTGAGGGCAGCAGAAACCACTGCTGATGCCTGGGCAATATCGGGATAATCAGCAAAGTCAAAATCAAAAATATCGGGCCTGTAATTTGTTTTTGAAAGCTTTACGCCTTCTTCCGTAAATTCAGTGTGTACGCCAAAAAATTCGAACATGTTTGCAATTACAGAATCTCCCTGGATGGATTTTCTTCGCAGGCCCCGGATGTTAATATCCGCTACTTCTGCAAGTGCTGCCATTTCATACCAGTAAGAGGCAGAGCTCCAGTCAGATTCAACGTGATAATCCCATCCCTGATATTCTTGCGGTGCAATGGAAATCGTATTTTGATCCCATTTGGATTTTACACCAAAATGTTCCAGGATCTTCAGGGTCATCATGATGTAAGAACGCGAGGCAATCCTTCCTTTCAAATTTATGCTCAATCCGTTCTCGAGAGAGGGAGCTATCAGTAAAAGCGAAGTGATGAATTGGCTGCTTACACCAGCATCCATTTCTACTTCACCGCCTTTAAGTTTTTTTCCTTCTATTTTTATGGGCGTGCATCCTTCAGTTCCCAGGTAGGTGATCTTTGCTCCTAATTTTATGAGAGCGTCCACCAACGGTTTGATGGGGCGCTGATTCATTCTGCCTGAGCCGGTGAGTATGCGTGTTCCTTCGCGTGATGCAAAAAAAGCGGTCAGGAAGCGTATGGTGGTGCCGCCGTGCCCTGTATAATAATTTACTTCTACATCCAGTTTTTTCAATGTTTCTCCGTGCTCTCCGGCGGTTTCGTTCTTCAATATTTCGGCAAGGATCTGTGTGTCCATCGAATCCGCCAGGTTGGTGGTGCGGAAACGTTGCTTGCTTAACGCCTGAACAATAAGTACACGGTTGCTTTCGCTTTTGGAAGCGGTGAGGTAAACATTTCCCTGAAGTTTTTTATCGGACTTGGAAATCTTGTAGGTCACTGTTTGTTCGGATAAGACTAGTTGCGAAACTACTAAAAAATGTTCTGTCCTAAATCCCCGCCCTACTTAATAGTCGTTCGGGCGGGTCTAAAGCGACTTTGGTATTGTTAAATAAATGTAGATTTCTTTGTGCTTCTTTATGCTTCTTTGAGCCTTTGTGTCTTAGTGGCTGAAATTTTGCCACAAAGGCACTAAGACACGAAATTTCACCAAGTCGTTTTTTAATACAGCTATAAATAAATTAGCAATACCACTTTTCATTCTTTAGTCCAGCGAAATACTGTCGTTAAAATAGCTTATGGCCTCCTCAATCAGTTCTTCTGTGCATGTGTGATTTACTTCTGCCTTGCCGATAGAACTGAGCAGTGTGAAATTTATTTCTGAATTAGTATTCTTTTTATCCTGTCTCATCAATGCAATAAGTTTTTTTGCCGGATATTTTATGGCTTTAGGATGGAACCTGGAGGTGATAAATGAAGTTATTTCATTCAATTCTTCTCCTGATAATCCACAGCATTTTCTGGAGATGTAGGCTTCGCAGATCATTCCTATCGCGATGGCTTCTCCATGAAGTAATGGCTTTTTTGTTTTGAGAGATGCAGATTCTATGGCATGTCCTATGGTATGGCCGAAATTCAGTGTTTTGCGTAAGCCATTTTCGTACGGATCGGCAGAAACTATTTTGTTCTTTATCTCAATTGAAGAGAGTAGTAGGTCAGATAGGTGAGGTGTGATAATTTCTTTTGTATTCCTAATAGCATTCCAATAGTTTTTATCTGCAATTAATCCATGTTTTGCTACCTCAGCAAATCCAGACAGCATTTCTCTTTTATTGAGGGTCTTCAGGAAATCAGGATTGATAAACACAGCCTTTGGGAATGCAAACGCGCCAATCTGGTTTTTGAATCCGGCAAGGTCAATCCCGGTTTTTCCGCCAACGGATGCATCTACTTGCGCAAGCAGAGTAGTGGGGACGTTGATGAAATCGATACCTCGTTTGTAGCACGAAGCAGCAAAGCCTCCGATATCTGTAATAACTCCACCTCCCAGGTTTATCAGCAAAGATCTTCTGTCGGCATTTTTCCTTGAAAGCTCATTCCATATTTTTTCGCAGGTGCGGATGTTTTTATTTTTCTCTCCGCTCTTTATTTGGATAACTGTCAATTGATGATCGTCAATGGACAGTTTTTTTAAACAATGCCTTTTTGTGTTTTGATCGACCAGAATAAATATGGAAGAATATTTTTCTACAGAAATGAGTTTGTTCAGCTCTCCTGAAATATCCTCTCCAATTTGTATGTTGTATTTACCTGTATGGGTCGTTCTCATGCCTCAACAAATTTACTTTTCTTTTTTTACTTCAACTCCATTGGCCATCACCTGTTTTTGGTGGTGAATGGACTCCTGGTGAATGCTTTCGAATATTTTCATGACGAAATCTGCGGTCAGTTTTTTATTCACTCCGTCATTTGTTCTTTTTTCAACGATCTCGCTCCAGCGTGAATTTTGGAGGATAGTAACTCCGTTCTTTTTTTTGTATTCACCAATGGAACGTGAGATTCCCATTCTTTCGGCAAGGAGCGAAATTAATTTTGTGTCAAGTTCATCAATCCGGTCACGAAAATCTTCGAGCGAGCTGAGGAATTTCCGGTCTTCTACCGATGAAAGCCGAACCACGATCTTGTCTATTATCTTATCCAGTTCAGCAGGTGTGACCTGCTGTTTTGCATCGCTGAGAGCAACAGATGGATTGCAATGCGTTTCGATCATGAGTCCTTCATAATCGAGGTCGATCGCAGTTTGTGCAACACTGAAAAGCAATTCCCTGTTACCGCAGATATGGCTGGGATCGCAGATCATGGGGATCTCGGGCATTCTTCGTTTCAGTTCAATAGGAAGTTCCCACATGGGTTTATTTCTGTACTGTGATTTATCAGCAGAAGAAAATCCTCTGTGAACTGCTCCTATCTTTGTGATTCCTGCTTTTTGAATTCGCTCAATGGCACCGATCCATAAATCCAGGTCTGCATTCACAGGGTTTTTTATCAGTACAGGCACATTCACTCCCTTCAGCGAATCTGCGATCTCTTGCACGCTGAACGGATTTACAGTGGTACGGGCGCCTATCCACAGGAAATCAACTCCCATTCTCAGCGCTTCGTACACGTGTTTTACATTGGCTACTTCAACGGCTGTAGGCAGTCCAGTTTCCGCTTTTGCTTTCTTGAGCCATTCCAGGCCAATGCTGCCAATGCCTTCGAATTGTCCCGGACGGGTTCGTGGTTTCCAGATGCCTGCACGGAAAATGCTTACGCGCTTCGTTGCCGCAATTTCTCGGGCGGTTTGCAGTACCTGTTCTTCGGTTTCGGCACTGCAGGGCCCCGCAATTACCAGCGGACTTGAGAGTGTAAGTCCGAGGACGTTTCTGATCTTGTTGGTTGCTTCCATAGTTACACTAATTATCACTAATTACCACTAATTATATTCACGAATATTTTTTTTCGTGCTCATTCGTGCTAATTCGTGTTTGTTATTTTAGGATTTTCCGGATCGCATTCGCTTTTGTCATTGCTTCGTGCGTTCCTTTTGAGTTTTTTTTGTCTATGTTTTTTTTGAATTTTGTTAAATGTTTAATGTATGTGCCAAGTGCTTTGGAAACATATTTTGAATTGTGTTCAAAGATAGGAGCCCACATGTCGGGCGAACTTTTCGCAAGGCGTACCGTAGAGGCAAATCCGGAGCCGGCCAGGTCAAAGATGGTGGAAGTGTTTTTCTCTATCTCCAGAACGGTTGTTGCCAGCGCAAAAGATGAAATGTGCGAGATGTGCGACACATACGCCACGTGCATATCGTGTTCATCGGCTTTCATGAATAAAAGCTTCATGTTGAGCGCCTCGTAAAGTTCGGTAATTCGCTCAACGGCCCAGAGAGCGCTTTCGTCCACGCAAAGGATGCAAATTTTATTGTCAAATAAATTATGGATCGCTGCAGTCGGACCTGAGTTTTCGGTTCCCGCGATCGGGTGTGTGCCTACAAATTGTTTTCTCTTTGGGTGTTTCTTAATTGATTTTCCTATTTCGTTTTTTGCAGAGCCTGCATCCATTACCACTGTGTCTTCACCGATCTGATCCAGAATGTGAGGGAGAAGTTTTACAGTTTCGGTGACGGGTACAGCGAGGATGATGATGTCGGATTTAAGGCAATCCCCCTCAATCCCCCTTTGTAAGGGGGAAATCTCATCCACAATCCCAAGCTCAAGCGCTTTTTTGCAATGCTCCGGATTATTGTCAACGCCCATAATGTGCGTAGCAAATTTTCTTGCCTTCAGATCAAGTGTCATCGAGCCGCCAATAAGTCCGAGACCGATTACTGTTATTTTCATGCTGTCTTTATTTTGTCATGCTGAGCTTGTCGAAGCATCTCCTTCTTTTGTACTGCCCCTTCGACAGGCTCAGGGTGACAGCCAATGTTCGATTGCTTAATCCTTTTTATCGCTTCTTCAATTGTATTTACATCACTGCATAGAGAAACGCGTACATAGCCTTCCCCATTCTTGCCGAAGATAGACCCGGGAGTGATGAAGACGTTTGCTTTTTGTAAAATATTTTCTACGAATGCTTCTGAGTTCGCCTCACCCCCGCCCGTACCGAAACGGTTCGTTCGGGCGGGCCCGGCCCCTCTCCTCGAGGAGAGGGGAGTATGAATTTTTGCCCATACAAACATTCCTACTTGCTTGATAGAATAATCACATTTCAATAGTTCGAGTAGCTCCCAGACTTTTTCTCTCCGTTTTTTGTATTCCTCATTTCTATTCGTGTGCCATGAAGCCGGATTGCTGAGCGCTTCAACCGCTGCTTTTTGTATGGGCAAAAACATGCCTGAGTCTACATTGCTTTTTACTTTCAGAATGGTATCCATATATTCCTTTTTTCCTGCGATCCATCCCACGCGCCAGCCAGCCATGTTGAATGATTTGCTCAATGAGTTCAGTTCTATTGCAACATCTTTGGCTCCTGCGTAACTTAAAATACTTTTTGGTTTGCCATTGTTGAGCACCATGCTGTAAGGATTATCGTGGCATAAAAGTATCTTATGTTTTTTTGCAAATGCAATAAGGCTCTCGAAACATTCATCCGTTGCTTCCGCTCCGGTTGGCATGTTCGGGTAGTTCAGCCACATTAATTTTACTCCTTTCAGATTTTTCTTTTCCAGTTCTTTTAAGTCAGGAGCCCAGCCATTTTTCTCAGTCAGATTGTAGAAAATAATTTTGGCTCCCGCCATTTTTGAAACAGAGGAGTAGGTGGGGTAGCCCGGATCGGGAACGAGGACTTTATCTCCTGCATCCAAAAAAGCAAGGGAAATATGTGTGATTCCTTCCTTCGAACCCAGCAGTGGAAGAATTTCTGTTTCGCTGTCGAGCGTTACGTTGTAAGTGTCACTATAGAAATTTGCAATAGTTTTTCTCAACTCCGGAATTCCTTTGTATGACTGATATCCATGGCTTTTCGGATTTTGCGCAGACTGAATGAGCGCATTCACCGTATTTTCAGACGGGCTCATATCGGGACTTCCAATGCCCAGATTGATTATTCGCTTTCCGCCTGCTTCCATCTTGCGGATCTGTGCAAGCTTCTGCGAGAAGTAGTACTCCTGCACATCGTTCAGCCGTTTTGATTGTTTGATTATCATAGTATCATGGTATTTGTCACCTTGAGCGGAGTCGAAGGGGCTTCTTTTACTCCCTGTTTGTATTCTCCTAATATTCTTATTTCACTCAGCGATGGTTTGATAGCGGACAAAGCATTTTTATAATTTGTATAACTCTCGAATTCCATATCTACGTGAATATAATATTCCCATTCCTTGCCAACAATTGGTGAAGATTGAATTTTACTGAGGTTGATGTTATGTTCAGCAAGCACGGTGAGCACTTTTGCAAGTGAACCTTTTTCATGGGAGACGGAGAAGTAAATTGAAGATTTGTCAAATCCTCCCCCTTCACCCCCTCCAGAGGGGGACAGGCTCCGTTCCACGACCAAAAATCTGGTGAAATTCTTTTGATGTGTTTCAATGGCTTCGGCAAGAAGCTGTAGTCCGTACATTTCTGCAACATGAGTGCCTGCTATTGCCCCGATTTGTTTGAGCTGTTCATTAGAAATTGTTTTTGCCACCGCGGCTGTGTCATGAGCTTCGACCAAACGGATGTGCGGGTATTGCTCAAAGAATGCCTGACATTGCAGAAGCGCCATCGGATGGGAATGAACTTCCCGGATATCCTCAATGGATTGTCCTTTGAGGGCTAAAAGATTTTGCTGAATGTGTAAATACACTTCGCCAATGATCTGAACGCCTGAATCGCGCAGCATGGCATAATTAGGAAGGATTGTTCCGGCTACCGTATTTTCAATGGCGATAATGCCCGAGCCTGCCTGTCCTTTGGTTACGCTGTCAAACACATCTTTGAACGTAACACATTCAATGCATTCAATGTCTTTGCCGAAGTGCTTCCTTGCTGCCAGTTCGTGAAAGGAACCGCTTACTCCTTGTATTGCTATTTTCTTTTTCATTCTTTCTTAAAATAAAAAACCCCTCTCGCTTTCACGGGAGGGGCATCAATGCCTTGGATAAATGATATTATCCTCCCGTGTTGGGTGATGGATAATACCAAAAATATGTTTGTGTTTGTTTCATTGTCTTATAGTGATGAACAAAGGTAAAAAATTATTTCGGATGACAAAATTCTTATTCCAAATCCATTCCTAAATTTGCCCCTTGTATCCATTATGCCAGTATCCTTCAATAACACCCAAATAGCGTTTTCTTCGCAAAGCGACAGTTCCCTTACGCGTTCTTATTGGCTTTTTAAGCTGGTAAGTAGTCCCGCGTTGGTGAGTATGGGAAAATGGGCTACCGATATTGCCCTTGCGCTGCATATCCCCATCAAATGGGTCATTAAGCCAACCATCTTCCGGCAGTTTTGCGGAGGGGAAACAGTGGAGGAGAGCCGTAAAAAGGTGGAGGAGCTTGGTAAGTTCAATGTGAAATCCATTTTGGATTACTCGATAGAAGGAAAGGAGTCTGAAAGCGATTTTGATAAATGCGCAGATGAGATCATTGCCATTGTTAAAGAAGCAAAACAGAATAAGAACATAGGTTTTTCAGTATTTAAACCAACAGGTATTGCTCGCATGTCATTGCTTGAAAAAAAATCTTCCGCGCAGGAGCTAAGCGGTGATGAAAAAAAGGAATTTAACCGCGTTCGCGAACGTTTTGACCGCATCTGCAAAGCATCGCATGAAATTGGAGTCCCTATTTTTGTGGATGCGGAAGAAAGCTGGATTCAAAAAGCGGTGGATGAATTGGTAAATGAAATGATGTCGCTTTACAACAAAGATAAAGCGATCGTGTTCAATACCTTTCAGATGTACAGGAAAGACCGGTTTGACTATTTAAAGGAATGTTTTTCAAATGCGCAAAAAGGGAATTATTCTATAGGGGCAAAGCTGGTTCGTGGTGCTTACATGGAAAAAGAAAGAGCTCGCGCGCAGAAAATGAATTATCCTTCTCCTATCAATGATTCAAAAGAAATAACAGATGCTCATTATGATCATGCGCTGCGATTCTGCATGGATCATTTAGATAAAATATCTTTTTGCTGTGCATCTCATAATGAAAAAAGTTCTATGATGTTGGTTGATCTGATGAATCAAAAAAACCTTCCTGCAAACCACCCGCATATTTATTTTTCTCAATTACTGGGCATGAGTGATCATATCAGCTACAATCTTGCAGCGGCTGGATACAATGTTTCCAAATATGTTCCTTATGGGCCGGTACGCGATGTAATTCCTTATCTCATCAGGCGTGCACAGGAAAATACTTCTGTGGAAGGGCAGACGGGCAGAGAGCTCGGGCTGATATTGAAAGAGAGAGAAAGAAGAAAAAACTAAACTCTCTTTTTCTTAAACTGCAGGTAGTCCAAATAGTATAGCACCTTTATGGAAAGGCTGTTGACCTGCGGTGATTGCATCGTGCCTGAAAAGTTATCTGCAAAGCTCTGGGGTATAACAGTGTTATTTGTTTCGATCGTGTTCTTATAAACTATCGTCAACAGGCTTCCCGGCGCGAACTGCCAGGAGAAAGTGGCATCTACATTAAAAGCATTGTAGCTGAAATCGATATTATCTCCATAGTTGGATATTTCTGAAAGTTGCCCGTTATCAAGTAAGTTGTAGTAATGAAGGTATTTTCCGGTGCTCCAATAGTGCCGCGCATTGATGGAGAAGGAAAGATTATTTTGAAAAATATAACGCCCGGTAAATGTATTCACAAACGTATTCAGTCTTCGGGCTCCAAATATGGGTGCATTAGTTGAATCGTATGTTGCAAAGCCGGGATTAAAGGGATCGAATGCATAATTTAGGTCATACATGAATGAAAGTTTATCTGAAACGCGTACCCGGGGCATTATATTTCCTCCATATCCTTCAAGTAAGGGGAAATTATAAATATTCCCCTTCAAAAAATTGCCGGTGTTGAGGTTCACATCAACCGCAAATGTTTTTCTGTAATCGGTGTTGAAACCACAATATACAAACCACCATTCTGCTGTGCGGAAATATTTTCCATCCACCCTCGGTTCATTGTAGTCATAATTAGAGGTGGGCGCAAATCCACCGCCTGCCCAAAATGATTTGTAACTTTTCATCAGTGCAAATAAATGAAGGTTGGCGTTCAGATCGGTCCTGTGCCCGGTGCTATAGTTATAGGAATAATGCACGTTCAGATTATTGAACGAACGAAGAATGTATTTTCTGGGTTTAAAAATATTATAACTGAAATCCCCGTTCACAGCACCGTAATTATTCAATGATTGGTAGCCCATATCTCTTCTGTCATAAGTTTTGTTCATCGCTTCAAAGGCCAATCCTCCCTGCCAGGTGCCGCTTATTTTCCTGAAGCTTCCGAAATAGTAATTCCCTGATCTATCAGATAGTTTTTTTGTTGAGGTGTCATTTTTTGTAATGATCTGGCTTATTGCACTGGTGCCGTCAAGTTCCCATTCATTTTTTTTATCCTGAAGAGCGAGGCCGGCAGAGGTCACGTTAGCGTTCCTGTATTCTTTTCCTTTACGGACCACATCCGTATTGATAATATAAATATTGGAAGCATTCTTTAGTTGTTGGTCAAAAACAACCGCATTGTAATTTGTCATGGGCTCAGTCAGGATCTTTCGTGTGTTACCAGAAGAATCATTTTTAATGGTTGCATAGCTGTTGTCAGTTACCGCATTAAAGAACCCAATGCCAAGCCCTTTGTTACTTCTGCCTGAAATTTTTGTGGCATTCAGCAATTGCGCTTTTGCTGTATTGTTTAAAATTGTTTCATTGGCCTTCAGAGAAGCCGGAACACTGGAAAAGAGTGTGGGTGTTCTTCCGATCCTTCTTGAATAAAATAGTCCGTCTTTATTAAAGAGGTCAGTCCCTTCATTAAAAAAGGGGCGGTATTCGCTGTATGTTACTTCCCGGTAAGTAAGATTTTTCACTTTGTTGTCGCTCTGCACCTGCCCGAAATCTGGCAGCAGCGTCATATCAAGCGTGAAGCGGTCGTCAATCCCATATTTTATATCTGCACCGTAATTATAAGAAAGCCCGTGTGCGTATCTGTAAGTGCCATCTGCGTTATACTCCGGAGATGAAGCATAATATGAAGAAAGGTAAGGAGAGAGAGAAAGACGTATGGGAGGATGAATATCGGAGATGCCAGTCAAATTTCCCCAGTATTTCTGCGGGTTAGCTTTTCCGTTTGGGGTAAGTGACCACTGATCAAATTCCAGCTTCCTGCGGATGTTTCGTGTAAATTGTACGGCCCAGGTTTGCTCTTTTGTATTTGGAAAACGAATGGCAGAGTAGGGAATTTTTATTTCTACGCTCCAGCCTTTACTATGAATTTTTACAGCGCTTTGCCACACCCCGTTGTAGGTCTGGTCTGTAAATCTTGAGTCCAGCTGAACACCTGATGAGTATACCCCGAAGTCATAAGCATCGTGACGAGTATTATAGGGGTCAACAACAAATCTGAATTTTTCAGCATTTAGGTCGCCATCATCACGGTTTCCTAATTCATGTAAAATACTGTCAGGCGCAGTATCATACATCATCGCGCCAACATAAATGGCAAAATCATCATACAAAATCCTAACCTCTGTATTTTGTGTGGGTTTTTTGCCTTCGTTGGGTGTGTTCTGAATGAAGTCAGAGATCACTTCAGAGTTTTTCCATGCCTCATCATCCAGCAGGCCGTCAATTTTTGGTGCAGATGCTGTTCTGTTGGCTTTGAATGTCTTTAAGCTGGTGTCTGCAGCCGAGCTGTCAGTGGTATGTGCATACGAATAGGTGGTAAAGAAAAAAAGGAGGAGTGGTAGAATTTTTTTTATCATACAATGTAAAAGTAACTTGAATACAATAACGAAATCACTCCTTAACATATTTTAACTTTCTCTACGAATTTTTTTGTAGATTTGAGTTGCAATACACCTATGAGCGAACAAAAATCCATAGTCGTTAGACTCGGTGAGGTCATCTTATACAGCAAACGACTGGTGCTTGTTAAATTGCAGAACGATCACGAGATTGAAATTGATGATGTAAAAGAATTTGTGACATCTGCTTTGAAGCTTACCGAAAATTCTGATTTTGCTGTGATCCTTGATGGAGGACTGACGTTGGATGTTAGCGAAGCAGCCATGAATTACGCTGCTAAATATGAAAATAAAAAATGGCTTGCCTTTGCCATTGTCGTGCGTTCTATTTCAGAGCGCTTATTTGCAAATTATTATTTGAAATTTAAAAAGCCGGTACGCCCCACCAAAGTATTTACCACCCCGCATGGTGCAGCCGAATGGCTTAGTCAATATATTGTTATCGATGGCCCGGTAAATTATACGGTCTGATGACTTACCTGCAGTCGCAGGAATCCTTTTTTAAATTCAGGTCAATAGCAGATTCTACTTCAGCTACGCTGTCAACGGTGGTAATGATTATCCGAATCTTTTTATTGCCGGTAAGTTCCCCTTCTATGGCATACGAAGGGCAGGCGGTGTTATGGATATTGCTTTCGTCAAAGTTTACTTCTCCGTTTTTGAGTATTTGGCTCACATCTTCCTTGTTGATATGGCGGCAATTCATTACACAGCCGGCATGTTGTGAATAAATAAGGTTTGATTTAAGGATCAGTTCTTTGATCCTGTTCTGTGGAAGCCAATACGTACGGTTATTCCCTTTGATCAGTGTGAAGTAAACCAATAGGCATCCCAAAACAGCCCCAAACGAAAACAAAAAAAATCGTCTGGGGGTTTTCATAGTTCCTGATGATTACTAATCCTGTGTTTGTATTTATTCGCAGCCTGCTAAAAAGCTGCCAATAAAAGATTAATATCCTTAGATGGTATCTTGAAAAAATCTCCCAGGAATTTATTGGTGAGCATTCCGTTGTAGATATAAATTCCCTTGCGGAATCCGGGATCTTGTTTAAGCATTCTGTCAACACTTCCGTATTCTGCAATGTTCATCAGTAAAGGCCCGAATACTGTGCTGAACGCATAGGAGGCAGTTCTTGAAACGCGGGATGCAATGTTGGGTACGCAGTAATGAATGACTCCATGTTTGCGGAAAATAGGCTGTGTGTGATTAGTGACTTGTGAAGTTTCAAAACATCCGCCTTCATCAATACTTACATCAATAATGACAGAGCCCTGTTTCATGTCCTTCACCATTTCTTCGGTAACAACGCAAGGTGTCCGGCCTTTGGTGGCACGGATCGCTCCGATAGCCACATCAGCGGTACGTAAATGTTTTTGAAGGACTTTTGGCTGAATAACAGAAGTGAAAATGCGTGTTCCCACTGCTGTCTGCAACCGCCTT
>JAHEYK010000116.1 GCA_023251625.1 Bacteroidota bacterium | reverse complement strand
CCGAAATCTTCTACTTTTGTCTTCTGTTAAAGTTACGTTTTTTAGTTCGATAGTAAAAAGACAAATATCATACCAACAAATCAACGAAAAACGAAACGGTACGAAAGGGGCGAAAATTGAATAAATTTGGCTGTTATTAGTACATTAGTACAGATTAGTAATTTAGTAGATATATGGCTAAAGACCTACCCAAAAGAAGTGAAAATTACTCGGAATGGTATAATCAGATAGTTACTAAAGCTGATCTTGCCGAGCACTCCTCGGTGCGGGGTTGTATGGTGATAAAACCATACGGATATGCCATTTGGGAAAAGATGCAGGCTGCACTGGATAAGATGTTCAAAGACACAGGCCACGTAAATGCCTATTTTCCTTTGTTCGTTCCTAAAAGTTTTCTCGAAAAAGAAGAAGGCCATGCCGAAGGGTTTGCCAAAGAATGTGCCGTGGTTACACATTATCGTTTAAAAACTGATCCGGATAATAAAGGGAAATTGATCGTTGATAAAGATGCCAAACTGGAAGAAGAATTAATTGTGCGTCCTACTTCCGAAGCCATTATCTGGAACACGTACAAAGGCTGGATACAATCGTACCGCGATCTTCCTCTCCTCATAAATCAATGGGCGAACGTGGTGAGATGGGAAATGCGCACACGTTTATTTTTACGTACTACAGAATTTTTATGGCAGGAAGGGCACACCGCACATGCCACCAAAGAAGAAGCAATTATAGAATCTGAAAAAATGCTGGGCGTTTATACTGATTTTGCAGAAAAATTTATAGCACTTCCTGTTCTTAAAGGAGTAAAAACCGCCCATGAACGTTTTGCCGGAGCACTTGAAACCTATTGCATTGAAGCCCTGATGCAGGATGGAAAAGCATTGCAGGCAGGCACTTCGCATTTCCTTGGACAAAATTTTGCAAAAGCATTTGATGTAAAGTTCTCCAGCAAAGAAGGAAAGTTAGATCACGTGTGGGCCACTTCCTGGGGAGTTACTACCCGGCTTATTGGCGCACTTGTCATGGCACATTCTGATGACGAAGGACTGGTGCTTCCCCCGATGCTGGCGCCTATTCAGGCGGTGATCATTCCTATTTACAAAACGGAAGATGAATTGAAATTAGTTTCTGAAAAAGCTTTGCAGATAAAAAAAGACCTCGAAGCAAAAGGAATTTCCGTGAAGTTTGATAACAGCGACAACCGCTCTCCCGGCTGGAAGTTTGCAGAATATGAATTCAAAGGAGTTCCCGTTCGCATTGCGATTGGTCCACGCGATATGCAGAACGGATCTGTGGAACTGGCTCGCAGAGATACCAAGACAAAAGAAGTTGTGAAACAAGACGTGCTTGTAGAAAAAGTGGTGGGTCTCATGAAAGAAATCCAGGACAGCCTTTTCAACAAAGCTCTTGCATTCAGAAAAGAGAGCACTCATTCTGTTGATACGTATGCTGATTTCAAAAAAGCTATCGAGAAAGGCGGCTTTGTTTATGCTCACTGGGACGGCACATCAGAGACAGAAGAAAAAATAAAAGAAGAAACCAAAGCTACTATTCGTTGTATTCCTCTCGATGCAAAACCTGAAAGCGGAAAATGTATCCTTTCGGGAAAACCTTCTGCTCAAAGAGTGGTGTTTGCGATGGCGTATTAACTTTGCTTTCTCCCCTTTAAAAAGGAGGAAAGTGTAGCAGGGGGATTTGTCTCCCCTATTCCATTATCTTCGCAGACTTTTTATGGTATCAATAAACGAGATAACAGTAAACTTTGGCGGGCGCACCTTGTTCGAGGAAATTTCTTTCCTCATCAACAAGACTGATCGCATTGGTTTGGCGGGTAGGAACGGTGCGGGAAAATCTACCATGCTCAAAATTATTGCAGGCGAACAGGGCTGCGACAGCGGCCAAGTGACCAAGCCGAACAGCTGCACCATAGGATATCTGCCGCAGGATATGACCCACCAGCCGGGCAAAACTGTTTTTGATGAGACCGCTTCGGCATTCACTGAAGTGCAGGCACTGGAAAAAAAGATTGCACATGTGAATGAACAGATCGCCACACGCACTGACTATGAATCGGAAGCATACATGCAGCTGATACACGACCTGCACGACTACAGCGAGCGGATGAACCACCTGGGAGGATATTCTTTGCATGCAGATATTGAAAACACGTTGCTTGGCCTTGGGTTTGAGCGAACCGACTTCAACCGTATGACAGATGAGTTCAGCGGGGGCTGGCGCATGCGCATTGAGCTGGCAAAACTTTTATTGAGAAAACCGGACCTGCTTTTACTCGATGAGCCTACGAATCACCTCGATATTGAATCGATTACCTGGCTGGAAGATTTTCTGAAAAATTATTTTGGAGCAATCGTCATGGTTTCGCACGATAAAGCGTTTCTGGATAACATCACGCACCGCACCATTGAAATCACCATGGGCCGCATCTACGATTACAAAGCGAACTACTCCAAATACCTTACGCTGAGAAAAGAAAGAAAAGAAGCTCAGATAGCTGCGGCAAAGAACCAGCAGAAATATATTGACAAAACAAAAGTTCTAATCAATAAATTCCGCGCTAAAAAAGATAAAGCTGCCTTTGCCCAGTCACTGATAAAAAAATTAGACAAGCTCGAAGTAGTGGAAGTGGATGAAGACGATACAAGCAGCATCAAATTCAAATTCCCTCCATCACCTCGCTCCGGCAGAATGGTAGTTACAGCAGAAGATGCCAAAAAACAATATGCCGATAAAGTAATTTTCGATCATGTGAATTTTAGGATCGACAGAGGAGATAGAGTCGCTTTTGTAGGAAGAAATGGAGAAGGAAAATCTACGATGAGCAGGATCATTGTTGGCGAAGAAAAATGCGATGGCTCTCTCAAAGTGGGTGAATCCGTTGATATGGGTTACTACGCACAGAATCAGGCAGAAATATTGAACGGGGAAAAAACTGTCTTTGAAACCATTGACGAAGCCGCAACCGGTGAAGGCCGGAAAAATCTTCGCGCCATCCTCGGCTCCTTCCTTTTTGGAAATGATGACATACAGAAAAAAGTAAAGATACTGAGCGGTGGAGAAAAAGGAAGACTCGCGATGTGTAAACTTTTATTGCAGCCGCATAGCCTGCTTGTGCTCGATGAACCTACAAATCACCTGGATATGCGTTCCAAAGACGTTTTGAAAACTGCATTGCAGCAATATGATGGAACGCTGATCCTTGTTTCGCATGATAGAGATTTTCTACAAGGACTTACCAACCGCGTGTTTGAGTTCCGCCACGGGAATGTGAAGCAGCACGCGGGCGATATCAATGAATACCTGAGAGATAGAAACGTAGGATCCTTTAAACAGATCGAACAAGAGAAGGGGCCAAGTCAAAAGTCAAAAGTCAAAAGTGAACAGCCAGAGGAAGATAATTGGGAGAAAAAGCAAAATGAAAAAGTGAACCGCGAAGTTCAGCAGCAGATCTCCAAGCAGGAAAAGAAAATTGAAAAGCTCGAAGCCGAAATAAAGGCCATTGACAACAAACTCGCCAACCCCGATACCTACAACGAGATAGTGAACAATAAAGACACTTTTTCCAATTACGAAAAGCTGAAAAAGCAGTTGGAAGAAGAATTGAAGAAGTGGGAGGATCTGCAGGAAAAAGCAAAGTAATTGTCTGACCACAGACAGCGCGTCATTGCGAGGCTCTGCGAAGCAATCTGTATTTCGCGCTGACTTGCAGTGGAGAAAGCGACATCCCCCCAGTTTCGCAAAGCCGAAACTTTCCCCCTTCCACCATAATTACGCAAGTTCGATAGAGAAAAATCTACGAAATATCTCTATTTTAAGATAATCTAAGGGTTTTACGTTGCAATAATAAGGTCTCTTCTTATTGCATATCATCATTGTTTATAGTCGTTTTTTGAAGGGTGTATTGCTTCATAATTTTGACTGGTTATGGTAATTTTTGCATCCGTTAATCACTCAACTATGATTTAACTCGTTATAAACCTAGTCAAAATCGTCATATAGGACGAATTGAAATGAGAGCGAATTTTGTGTTAAAAAGGCACATGAAACAAAATGAAAACACTCCAATCAAAATCCAACCACAGCAGAAAAGCACGATGCCTTTGCACAAAATATAGAAGACGGAAAAGCGCTCGAACGCTTTGACGCAGATCAGTTGGTTCAGCAAGAGCCGGATGCTTCTTCATTTCCGAACGAGGAATACGCAGCACTTTTGAAGCACGCGGTTACACGCATGGGATCCTACTTCGCCTGCATTCATCATCGGACAAACACTTTGCATTCCTACCATTTTTGTTTCTTATACTGCGCAAAGAAGTAGTGAAGTTATTTGAGAACAACAACATCATGAGCGAGCGCGAACAACATGCACGATACGAGATACAGCTGGAAACGTATATGAAAAAGATCCAGATCGAATCGCCTTTAGTAGGCGAGATTGTCATGGGATCCATCATTCCTTCAGCTATAAAATATCAAAGCAGGCTTATCGAAAATGTGAAAGGCCTGAAAGAAATCGGAGCGTTTACCCCGGCCCTAAAGGGAGAACATGCAGCTTCAAAAACAAAGAAAGCGGTATTAGCAGGCGGAGATGATGAATTTATTTCATCTATGAAAGGTGAAAACGATTACTCCCCTTTAGGGGTTGGGGGTTACGCACCACAGATCGAAACCATTAACAAGATCTCCAAATACATTGCTGCTATTCAGACCAACGTTTACAAGATGATTGAAGCACGCAAAAAAGCAAACTCACTGGAGGATATGCAGGACAAAGCTTCTGCATATTGCGATCATGTTAAACCCTACTTTGACGAGATCCGCTACCACGCGGATAAGCTTGAGTTTGTGGTAGATGACGAACTTTGGGTGCTTCCTAAATACAGAGAAATGCTCTTCACCAGGTAATACCCTGTTGACAATAAGCGGTTGATAAATACAATCCTGCTTCGACCAGATCGAAGCAGGATTTTTTTTTCTTTGTTTTGGTCTAAAAACCGCATATTTTGCTTAAAAACATATATTTGAAGACTAAATTTGCCATTTCAAACAAAAAATCTACTTTAGCACCCAATTTTAACAATCCCCATCCGCCTCGGGGCGGGTATAAAAATATCCAAGAGATGAAAATGTACAAAAGCGCCAGTTTGATTATTTGCACCATGTTTTTTGTTGCAACCTCATTTGCACAAAAAAACTTCTACAAAGAAGCGGAGAAGAAATACGGCACCTATGAATACTATGGCGCTATTGACCTCTATAAAGCAGCTTATAAAAAGGCTCCTAAAAAACTGAAGCCCGAGTGCCTCTGGAAAATAGCAGAATGTTATCGTTTGAGCCTGGATATCAAACAAGCTGAACTTTACTACGAAAAAGCGATCAAAGCAAAATCTGAAAAATCAGCACTTGCTACACTTTACCTTGCCGATATGAAAAAGCAGGAAGAAAAATATCCTGAGGCAATGGCTGAATACCAGAACTATAAAAAGATGGTGCCTTCTGATAAACGCGGAGAGAACGGAGCAAAGTCCTGCGAGATGGCTCAGAAATGGAAAGACAATCCTACCCGTTTCGTAGTTGAAAATATGGCGCAGATTAACTCGAAAGAATACGACTACTGCTCTACTTACCTGGAAAGAAAAAAATACACAACACTTCTTTTCACTTCTACAAGACAAGGCGCTACAGGTGATATCGACCCGAACTTCGGTCAGCTTTATGCGGACGTTTTCACTACACAAATTGACAAGAACGGAAAATGGAGTACTCCTACCCCGCTGCCTGATCCGATCAGCACAAAAGCCAATGAGGCTTCTCCGGTGCTTGACGAAAAAGGAAGTAATATGTATTTTACAAAATGTATCGTTGTAAAAAAGAAGAATCCAAAATGTCAGCTTTACAGCACTGTAAAACGCGGACAAGCATGGGAAGAACCTGTTCTGATTCCTTTCTGCATAGATAGTTTCAATTACGGAGATCCGGGCATTAGCAAAGATGAAAAGACCCTTGTATTTGCTTCTGACCTGAAAGACAGTTTGAATCCCGGTTACGGAGGATTGGATATTTACTACTCGCTGTGGGATGCCAAGAAAAAAGCATGGGGAAAACCTGTGAACATGGGCCCGGATATCAACACTGCCGGTGATGAGCGTTCTCCTTTCCTGCACTATGACGGAACTCTTTATTTTGCTTCGAACGGACATATCGGAATGGGAGGATATGACATTTTCAAAGCACCTGCTTCAGGAACCAACAAATGGTCAAAGCCCGAAAATATGATGTATCCGATCAACTCGGCAGGAGATGATTTTGGAATTCATTGGGAAAGTGAAAAAGAACGCGGCTATTTAACTTCAAACCGTGCAGGAGGAAAAGGTGCCGATGATATTTATTCCTTCGTGCTGCCACCACTGCTCTTTATGCTCGAAGGTTATGTAACAGATTGTGATTCAAAACTTCCTGTTCCCGGAGCTACTGTAAAACTAGTTGGCTCTGACAATACTTCTTTCGAGATAAAGACAGATTCAAAAGGTTATTACAAATATGAAGTGAACGGACAAGCCCGTTATATCAATGCAAACACATCGTATGTAGTAAGCGCTTCGGGCCTTGATGTAAAGACGGTTGATTTCCCTGACGGACTTCTGGGAAATCCGAAAGCAAAAATTACTACAGTAGGATTGAAAGAATCTACCAACTTCAATCAACCCTTTTGCCTCAAAAAGATCATAAAGGAAATGAGGATGCCTCTGGTCCTTTTCAATCTTGACAAATACGACATGGGACATCCATCCAATCCGAAAGATTCTCTCGAGTTCCTGGTGAAAGTAATGAGCGAAAGTCCTAATATTACCGTGGAGCTTTCAGCACACACGGATTACCGTTCTGATGCTAAATACAACCAAACACTTTCATTCAACCGCGCCAAAACCTGCGTGGATTACCTGATCTCGGAAAAAGGAATTGATCCGAACCGGATTGTTCCTGCAGGTTACGGGGAAAGCCGTCCTTCTAAAACAGACCGAGAACTTAAAACTCCAAGCGGAAAAATCATCCCTCAAGGAACTGTCCTTTCTGAAGCATGGATCGATAGGAATTTCCCGAAAGGAAGGAATAAGGATGATTACGAATATGTGATGCAGATCAACCGCCGGGTTGTGTTCACGATCTTAAGAAGAGATTATGTGCCTAAGGCAGATGCTGAAGGAGCGCCCAAGACAGCCCCTGAGATCAAAGTGACTCAGAGCATGGATGAAGGAGGAGCCGGAGGAGACTCTCAGGCAATTCCTACGAATGAGCATCTGAACTCAGATGCTCCTGCTCCTGTAGCTACGCCTACAGTTGCTCCAACACCTACAGTTGTGGCTACACCTACCGTTGCCCCAACACCTGATCCAAAAGATAAAAAAGGAAAGAAAAAATAAAACACCACACATATTTGTTGAAAAGTATCCCGATAATTTGTCGGGATATTTTTTTTAGCAGAAGTCCATGAGTACATCAAGATATAATTTAAGAGGAGTTTCTGCATCCAAAGAAGATGTACATAACGCCATTAAAAAATTGGACAAAGGCCTTTTCAAAAATGCCTTTTGCAAAATTGTCCCTGATCATTTAAGTGGAAGCAAGAGCCACTGTGTAGTAATGCATGCGGATGGAGCCGGCACCAAATCGTCATTGGCGTATATATATTGGAAAGAAACCGGTGATCTCTCCGTTTGGAAAGGGATTGCCCAGGATGCACTCGTCATGAATGTAGATGACCTGCTTTGCGTGGGGGCAGTAGATAATATTCTTGTTTCCACCACCATCGGCCGGAATAAAAAGCTGGTTCCGGGAGAAGTTATTTCAGCCCTTATTGATGGTGTAGAAGAATTTTTGGCAACGATGCGATCGTATGGAATCAAGATTCATTCTACAGGTGGAGAAACTGCAGATGTAGGGGATGTAGTAAAAACAATTATTGTTGACTCTACTGTTACCTGCCGGATGAAACGCAACGAGGTGGTTGACGAAAAAATTAAAGCTGGTGATGTGATCGTTGGCTTTGCCTCTTTTGGAAAAGCAAAATATGAAACCGAATACAATGGTGGAATGGGGAGCAATGGCCTGACATCAGCACGCCACGATGTGTTCTCCAAAATATATGCTGAAAAATATCCTGAGAGCTTTGACGGAGCAATTCCAAAAGAGGTTGTTTATTCCGGAACAAAAAAACTCACGGATCCAACTGAGGTTCCGGGAGTAAATGCCGGAAAGCTGGTTCTAGCTCCAACGCGAACTTATGCTCCAGTCATAAATGCTATT
>JAHEYK010000017.1 GCA_023251625.1 Bacteroidota bacterium | reverse complement strand
CCATAGGATTGATTGAAAATATCCTTCATTACTTTTGTTTGTGTTGAAACAGCTACCGATAATACAGCAGCCCCTGTCTGTACTATCATCCCTTGACTCATTCTTTCATTTCCATGGCGGGCAATGGCATGTGAAATCTCATGTCCGAGAACAACAGCCAGAGCGGTTTCATTTTGAGTGACCGGAAATAGTCCGGAATAAACAGCTACTTTTCCTCCGGGCATGCACCACGCGTTCACGGTCTTATCATCTTTTACAAGGTGAAATTCCCATTTATATCCTGCGATCCTCTGATTGTATTTTTTATTGGTGTTCATGAACTTTACAACGGCATCTTTGATCTTGTTTCCGACTTTTATCACCAATTGGGCATTGGGGTCCGAGTCGGGCACTTGAGTGTTTTTTGAAAGAAAGCTGTTGTATTCGGTCAGGCTCATACTCATAAGGTCTGACTCAGGGAGAAGGTTCATCTGCCTGCGACCTGTAATGGGTACGCGGGTGCAAGACCAGCTGCATGCGATAAGTAGAAGAAGAACAGAATATTTTCTCATAACTAAGAAAAAAAATTATTCGATGGCAGAAGAAAGCCCTTTGTCAAGCAACGCCTCCCATTTTGGTTTTAACTCCTCTAGCGAGCCGCGTTTAACACCGCATTTTCCGGTATTGTGAATGAGATGTGCACATTGAACAGCCTGAAGATATTCGTGGCCGCAAACCTCAACCAGTGTTTCAATGACATGGTCAAATGTGTTCACATCATCGTTGTATACGATCAGGTCGCATTTGCCAACCAGCTGTTCTTGCGCGGACTCTTTGGAATAAAGTTTGGTCTTCATGTCCTGCAAATGTATAAAGGTATAGGGGAATAAGAGGATAAGAGGGAATTTTTTTCTTACCTCATTTATTTGTTACGAATAAGATTGAGTGCCTCAGTGGCTGTTATCTTCTTGCCATTCTTAAACGCAATGACAAATGCATCGTTGAGGCCGTTCTTAACCAGTTCTGCTTTCAGGTTGTTAGCAGATTCATACTCTAAAAATTCTCCGATCGTATAGACCAAGAGCCCATTATCGTCCCTGAATGTCTTGATGCCCCTTTTCGAATTTGCAAGCAGTTTATTGGCAACCGCAATAGGCACCTGCTCTTTATAAGCACCTACCTGCACTTTGAAAACGATTCCGAGGTTTGATGATGTTGTCAGCGTAGTTGCCGATGCTTCCGTGGTAGTTGTGTCTGAGGGCACAAAGGTGTATTCCTGTTTATCTTTTGATAATACATTTTTACCTTGAGCATCGATCAGTGCTTTTGCTGCCGACAAACTGATCCTCTTTCCATCGTGGTAGGCAATTACGAATGCATCAGTAATTCCTTTTTGTGAGATGTTATTTTTCGCTTTGCTTGCCTTTGCCTCATCGTTGAACCTTCCCGTAGTATAGCGGATCAGTCCGTTGTCAGTCTTCTCGCTGTTCAGGGGAGCAATGTCATAAAGCTGAGTAGAGTTCACTGCTTTTGAGAAAACGCCTATCTGAATGGTGTAAAATAATCCGGCAAGAGATCTGACGTCCGTAGCAACAGCAGTAGAAGTGGAGGATCCAATTGCCGAAGATGCCAAAGCAGGCTGCGTGGTAGTGTTGATGGCTGAAAGGTCAACATTCTCTCCGTTTTCTTTTGCCTTTGCAAGGGCCTCATTTATTGAGATCCTTTTTCCGTTAAAGAATGCCACCACAAAGGCATCGCGGTAACCGAGCCCGTTCACCTGGGTTTTTGCATTGTTGGCGGTTTCAAATTTATTGAACAACCCGGCTGTGTAGCGCATCAAGCCTTGCGGAGTTTTTTCTGCAGTGACAGGCTTAATACCTTTAAAAAGATTTTGTGCGATAGGATTTCTGAAGGCGCCTATCTGTACTTTGAACACGAGTCCGCCTGGCATAGGTGCATCTACAGGAATTGGTTTTGACTCAGAATATGCATTGCCGTTAAGTTCCAGTTTGTCAAAGAGCGCATCGTAGTATTTCAGCACATCAGCCGAAGCATTTGATTTGGAAACAGCGGCTGTTGTGGCTGCGGGTTGCGTTACCGGAGTTGTTTTGTTAGTTATCAGGGCAGGACTTGTATTGGCTGGTGTATTTTTAGGTTCTGTTTTTACAGCGGTTGTAGCTGGATTGGTGGCAGGTTGTGTTTTATTCTCTGTTTTATTTGTGGTTGCAGCCGGTGTAGTATTTACCGGAGTTGTTTTTGGTGCTGTGGTCACAGGAGCAGTTGCTGTAGGAGTGGCTGTAGGTTGTGTTTTAGGATCTTTGTTTGATGCAACAACCGTAGTGGATGTTCTTGGTGTATTTGTTTCTGTAACTGAATTTGTTTTGGCTGTTGTTGGCTCAGCAGCTGTGGTTTTTGTATTTGAACTTGCTGTTTCAGTATTTGCCGCCGGTGCAGTTGTTGTAGCTGTATGTGTTGCAACCGCCGGAGTTGCAGTAGTTGTTGCCGGTACTGTTGGCTCTGTTTTAGTTTCCGTTTTAACCGGAGCCGCAGCAGATTTTTTGGCGAGCACTTCCGGATCTACAGGATGTCCGGTAGCGGTTGCCACCTCTTCGTAAGCAGCTTTATCGAGTGACTGAAGATAAAGTTCTGACTCGGTACGTTTGGAATTCGATTCTGCTTCAGAATTTTTAGCCAGGATTTTCAAAGAATCTGATTTTACCTGGCTGCGAAGTGCTTGTTTGTCGAGATCATCCGATTGTTGTTTCAGCACGGCCGCAATGTTGGGGTCATTCATAGCAGTGCTTCTCTCAGTCAGCTTCTTCGATTGTGCGAACTGGTCATCGGATTGTTTCTGCAGCTCATCTGCTTGCTTGACCTGGCGCTCTGAATTTTTCTTTGCCCAGTCAGATTCGTTTTGCAGGGCCACGAAATGGGTGTATTCATCTTTGTTTTTTACGGATTCAGGAACAACTGCGCTCGCAGGCTGTTTCACAGGCTCAGATTCTGAGGATAGAGGGGAAGATGCTGTTAAGGTATTTGTATTTGCGGCAGGAGTTTCTTTGGTAGCAGAAGTGGTGGCCGAAACAGTGGAGGTAGTTGCAGTATTTGCTGGAGTAACTGTTTTTACGGTAGAAGAAGTAGTTTCAGCAATGGGAACAACGGTTGGAGTTGGAACAGGTTGCGTGTTTGACGGGGTTTTGTTTTCAGCCGGAGTGTTTTTTACAGAAGCTGTTTCAACAGGAGCTGTACTTGGAGTTGCTTTTGCAAGCTCAGGATGTTCGACTTTTATTTTTGTAGCCTGATCCTCAGCTTCGGATGCTTTTGCCTGCTTTACTTTTGACTCGGCAACGGCCTCTTCTGCTTTGCTGTTCTTGCCATCTTTTTTCAGGCGCTGTGACTCGTCATACAACGATGAAGACCAATCCTGGTAAAGTTCCTGCTCTTGTGCTTTTTTCTGATACTCGTTTGTGGTTTTTGCGTTCTCTTTAATTTTATTTTCATAATAACTGTTTATGTTCTCTGTTCCTGTGAGGTTTTCAGGAGTGGACGTAGGAGCAGAGGCTGTAACAGTTTCTGTTTTAGCAGCTGACACTGTAGGAGTGGTTGCCGGAGTAACGGCCGAGGCAGCCGCCAGGGCTTCCTGTAATTTTAAATTATCTACTTTGTTCCTGCTATCTGCTGCTTTCTGGCGCTTATCGTCAACAGATGATTCGAGTTCATATATCTTCATCTGTATCTGTGAAATATACACTGGGTTGTTGGTGTGATCCAGTTTGTATTTCAGTCCTTTAATTTGTTTGTCAAGCGAATCGGTCCACGCCTGATAGATCACAGCCAGACTTTCCTGTTTATCAAGTTCTTTGGATTTGCTTTCAGCTTCGTGCATCTGGCTCACAAATACATCCACATAGGGAGATGTGATCACGAGCGGGGCAGGGGCAGCGGGAGCATTTTCAGTTTTGGGAGCTTCTGCCGTAACAGTGTTCGTAGTTTCAGCAGGTACATCTTTTGCAGCCCCTGTGGTCACCGTCTTTGTTTCTGCGGTGGTTGCCACTACGTTGGTCATATCTTTTGACTCCACTTCTTTTATTACCGAAGAGGTCATGCTGGCATTGCTCTTCAGTGAATCAGCTTTGGCTTGCAGTTGCTTTGCTTGTGTATTGATAACTTCGGCTTCTTTCTTTTTTGCTTCAGCCTCTTTATCCAGGTCATCTGCCTGTTGGATCAGATTTTGTTTTACGCCCTCATTTTTTGTTTTATCGGCTTCGGCACGCAAGCGTTTTGATTCTGCCTGGATATCTTCTACATCCTGTTGTTTGTCCAGATATTTGGCCATGGCCTTGCTGGCTTCGGTTTGTTTGGTGCCTGCTTCTTTGTTGGTTTCGGCCGAGGCGCTGGCAGCGGTTTTAATACTTTCGCCTTTTTTGTCAAGCGCTTCCTTTTGCGCCAGAAGGTCGTTCATCCTTTTTTCGTTGGCACCTGATTTGATAGCGTTCTCCAGGTCCTTGGCATATCTTAACTCAGCATCGGCCTGTTCCTGTTTTGCTTTGGACTGCACATCCATTTGATTGGACAGGGTGAACGATAATGCCGATTCTTTAGAGAGTGTTTCGGATTCTTTCCTGAGTTTGGCTGCTTTATCTGTCTGCGCCATTTTCTCCTCCTGGTTTGTTACTGTCTCGGCTGTTTTGGTGATCTCCTGGGCTTCTTTGTATTTCTGCATGCTTTGCTCATTCTTCTGGCGGGCAAGCTGATCCGCAGCATCTGACATTTTCCGGGCCTCATTCGCATCTTTCTGGGTTTCTTTCGAATCCTGATATGCCATATCAATGATGTCGTTGTTGTTTACGGGAGCAGCCTTGTTTGCTTCGGTTTTAGCATCTGCGTTAGTGGCAGTTTTATCTTCTACAGCCACTGATTTTACTTCTTCTTCTGCCGGTGAAACTTCAAGCGTTGCCTTTGCTTTTAGATATTGTGCGGCAAGCTGAAGTTCAGCGCTGTCAACCAGTGCGTCAAACTCATTTTTGATGATCACTTTGTCTTGTCCCCCTTCATTCACAAGGGCGATCTCCTGTTTCATGGGCTTTATTTCCCGTTGATTGGGAACTACAACAAGCTCCGAGGTTTTTTTGAATCCGGGCGATTCCACCGCGAACATGAACTTTCCTCCGTTCGGAAGGTTGAGTGTGTACGAACCGTCAGCTGCGTTGGTGTTGAACACACCCACTACTTCATCTTTCAGTACTTTGGTGACGGTGATGGTTGCCTTCGCCATTTTATCTCCCACATTCTTGGTAAGTGTTCCGGTGATGATGGCGAGGTCAAGCGGTTTGCGATCGAGTTTTATTTTATAAACAGAAATACTTCCATCTGCACTCGCACGTTTGGAAGAAAAATACGCGCTCTTATCCTCGGCATCCGAAACAAAAAGTATGTCATCATCAGGCGTGTTGATGGCAAAATCCATATTCACGGGCTTGCCCCATGCCTGTGTGCTGTTATCCCATTCACTCCTGAAAATATCGTAACCACCCATGCTGTTGTGGCCTTTGGAGCAGAAGTAAAGAGTTTTTCCGTTGGGATGCAGAAAGGCATAGTCTTCATCATACTTGGTATTGATCACATCGCTCACGCGTGTGGGCTTGCTCAGATTCCCTCCCGAGCCGCGTGTCACATAATAAATATCGCGTCCGTTCTTTGCATCATCCCCGTAGCTTGAAAAATAAATTTGGTTTCTGTCAGGGGCCAGGTACATCAGGCTCTCGTCTTTTTTCTTTTTGTCGGTCGAGGTTTTCAGGTCGTCTGGCTTAACGATCAGCTTTGCATTGAACTCAGTGAGGTTATAGGAGCGGAAAAAATCTGCAACAGGCACTTCTTTTTTCTCGAGCACTGACAGTTCGGTCACATTTTTCAGGAGCTGTTTTCCGCTTTCGCACATTTCGATCTGCCTGTCCACATCATATTTTGAAACAAGCTTTGCCGAAGCAATGCCTTTGTACAGATTGTAATACTTAATCGCTTCTGAAAACCGGTAGTTGAGGTGATAGGCCTTTCCCAGGTAGAAAAAAACTTCTTTGTCTACATCCTGCTTTTGTCTTTTTGCCCCATATTCAATATAGGGGATCGCCTTTTCTTTGTCGTTGCTAGAGAACATCAGGCAGGTGCCGAACCGGAAGTTATATTGCGGATCTTTTGGGTACAAGCTCAGCAGTTGTGAAAAGAGAGGATACGCTTTGGCAAATTCTTCTTCTTCAAAAAGCCGGTTGGCTTCCTTTTTTAGATCAGCTTCGGACGAGAATACTGTTTGGGAATAAGACAGGGAAGTCAGAAGCCAGAAGCCAGAAGCCAGAAGCCAGCTCAGAATATTCAATCTTCTCAGGTGCATAGTATTATATAGATGCTAAAATTACCCCAATTACATAACAATAATTAACCCATAATATGAGGTTTTTAAGGGTGTTTTGTTGATAAAAGTGGGGCAGTTTACTCCTCAACCGCTTTTGGCTCCTCTTTTTTCTTGAAAAGATAGATCTTAGACTCCTCTTTCTTGAGCAGGCGCTCAATGTTTTTTTGGTGAGTTACAAGTAGAATGGCGGGGGTGAGCAAGGAAAATAAAACCAGGGTAGGAGAGGAGGAGGGGAATAAAATTAAGATCGAAATAGGGAAACTCAAACCTGCAAATATGGAGCTGAGAGAAACGTAACGTGTCACCAGTAATATAAATGCAAAAACTAAAATTCCTACTCCGGCAGAAAGCGGATGAATGGCAAGGGTTACTCCGAGCAGGGTAGCCACGCCTTTTCCTCCTTTGAAGCTTGCAAATACGGGGTAAATATGCCCGATGATAGCCGCAGCTCCAAGGGTTAGTTGCAGGCTGTTGAATTCTTCCCTCCCCAGCATGTCTGCAACAAAGTAAGCAACTTTAACAGCAGCCCAGCCTTTGAGAATATCGAAAAACAATACAGGGATAGCCGCTTTTTTCCCAAGCACGCGAAAAGTATTTGTGGCCCCTGCGTTGCCGCTTCCATGCTGGCGCACGTCAATGCCGTAAAAGAACTTTCCTATCCATACTGCCGACGGCAAAGAGCCCAGCAAATATGCAGTAAGAATGATAAAAATGTGGAGGGGAATCTGCATTAGATACTACGAAGGTAAACAAAATTGACAATTAAACGCCCCCTATGAATATGCGGTCAATCATCACCGCCTGAATTTTTAAGTTTACGGTCAAAAATATTTTTTTGTTGTTCAGATCCTATAGAGAACTGGTAAGGGGTTTGTCCTTTCTCCCCTTTATTCTCACGCTTGTCTGATTTCAGGTCCTGAATGGCCTTGTTGAAGGCAGGGTCTGATGAAACGGCTGTGAGTAAACCTTTTGTGTAACGGAAATAATACCAGTTGTTCTTGTCAACCTCTAAATAGACATCCATGATATCTCCTGTTCTTTTTTTCCAGAGCACGATCTTTCCTTCTAATACTTTATTCACCTGTGTTTTTCGGACAGAACCTACTCCGATGCCTCCGGTAGAAACATAAGCGTTGTTCTTTTTATCCCATACCATTTTTACATCGGTCAGGAATAAGGTGTGCTCCAATTGATCGGCATATTTTTTCAATTTTCCGTACAGGTTAAGTTCTCCGATCATCTTATCGGCTTTTTCTTTTCCTACCAGTTCGCGCAATCCTTTTTCGTAGCTTGTGCTTATGGCAACTCCCTGCAGTGATTGTGTGTTGTTGATCAGGTCTGACATTTTATCAAGTGCAGAGTTGTCAAAGAAAAAGTCAAGGGCCATCATGGTGGAGAACGCAGCTGAATCAGATTTTAAATTATGAGTGACATTCCCTACCGCATCAATATGTACCTGTCCCAGGTCCATTCCTAATCCGCCCATTTTTCCTTCTCCATAAACAATGCATTTATCCGATTTCAGGCTCAGGTAATTTCCGGGGAGGGTTGATTCGTTGAGTTTTTCTTTACTGGATATACGATATTCTTTCGATGACTTGTCATAAAATAGGAACCCGGTGGCAGTCAACACCTCCTTGTCTGTTTTACGGATTTGTTTTGTCAGGAATGCTGAATAAATTCCATTCGTATCCGGGGCGATCATGATGGAAGAGCCCAGTTCTTTGTCTTTTTCATCCAGGAGTTTTTCGGTGATAGGGATCATGATCTTTTCCGGGTTGATCTGTGAAGTGAACTGGAACCATGTTTTTCCTTCGCCCAACGCAGCGCACGTGTTGGTGATCTTGGTAGAACCTGTGAAGACAAGAAATTGGTTATTAGATGCCAGGTTTACTTTTCCTTTAAATTCATAGTTGGGGCCGAGCATAAAGTGTGTTGTATCTTTAATATCTGCTTCAGCAATGGTCTGATAAGTTGTGTCCACACGGATATTTGCCAGGTAAATAGCTTGCTTGTTCTTCATTTCATCTATATAATCATAATAACCTGAAGAAGCATAGCTTTTGCGCCCGAAGACATTCGTGTTGGCTTTGTAAATGGTATGATAGGCTGTGATGCTATTCGCTACGATCTTGGAATTGCTGAGCGTTTTCATTTCTGCTTCTTTCAGGATCACAACTTTTCCGCTGTCAGGATATACTTTTGCATCGGCTACATTGATCCAGGCTACGCCCTGCGCTGTGATAATGTATTTTTTGAAATCGAATTTCGCCTTGGGAGCATTGAATCGGAGCGAATCCTGCTTGGGGTTGGTAGATATAAATTCAGGTCCCGAAAGCTCCAGTAAACGGTCGTCCTTGGGTTTGTTGGCATCACGCGAAGAAAGTTCGATATCTCCTTTGTCCATGTACCACTTGAAATTATCCATGTAACAGATATACTGGTTCACCGGAAAGTCCACCACCGTTCCTTTTCCGTTGGAGGCAAAATCCCCTGTGCGTTTTTCAAAATCAACAATGGCGTTTACATTTTTTGTAGAGAACGCAAATTGTGAGCTTTCCAGTGCTTTCAGGCTGAAGCTGGCTGTGTCAGAAGTAACTTTTTTGTTCTGGAATTTTATGAGGTCGGCCGACATGGATGCCCCTGAGAATTCCAGCTTTCCATTACCTGTCATCGCCTTTGAGGTATAATCAACGCGTCCTTTTACGCTGGCTTGCCCATTATAGAAATCCATTGCCTTCTTGATGGTATAGATCTGCATAATATCTTTTTTGGGCGCCCAATGTACATAAACAGTATCTGCTTTAACGGGTGGATATTCTGTTTTCCCTCCTTTCTGTTCTTTTATTTCCAGCTGTTGTGCAGTTCCGTTCACCGAATCAGGGTAGAAGGTCATGTCTTTCGAATTCATGCTGGCAGTAAGATAAGTGATCTTTCCGTCTCCATGCAAACCTGTATTGCTCAGGCTGATCCTGTTTTCGAACTTTCCTTTGTCGCCGTACGAAGCAAAACCACCCGCAGGTGTCGGACGTTTAAATCCAAGTGAATAATCTTCCTGAACAGAAAGTGTATCCCGGAAATCAGGGAAAATACCTGCCGAAGTGAGCTGCCCTTTCAGTTTCAGCCCTTGCGTACTGAAGTTGTCCAAACTGTCGAGGTTATACGGATCGATCTTGAAATAAAATTTATCCCTTCTGTAAACTCCTTTTTGGATAGACCGTTTGTCATAATAAACAAAAGATTCTTTGGCGGATGTGAAGATGGGAAATTGGGTGAGTTTTTTCCTTCCGGATTTATTGTCTTCTCTGTCAATCTGCAGGTCACCATTTATCTGCTCGATCACCGATTTAACCTGAACATCCGGATAATTGCCAAATGCGTCAGGCGTGAACCTGCGGACCGAGAACATGAGTGAATCAGCATTGTTGATATTGATCCTGAACTTTTCGTAGTTGAAATAATAATCTTTTCCGAAATAGGTAAATCGTCCTGCGTTCACAACACCTCCGAAAATAAAGTCGCGGTTCTTCTTCATGATTACCTGATGTTTTCCGGGGTAGATCGTCACATTTTGCGAATCACTGAGTGCGATCTGTGCAACACCGGATATTTTCAGGTCATAGTTCAGCAAGTTAAGAACGGCATTGGTGTGTCCGCCCTGCACCTCGGAATGAATCCCGATCACATCATAATCGGTAGTGCCCATTTTTGCTTTGATGTAGGTGAACAGCCGTTCCTGTAAAACGATCTTGTCATCTTCGGGTGTATAAATGATAAATCCTCCGTTGGCGATCGGGATCAAATAGGGTCGGATGGCTTGTGCTTCTACGTGGCGGAAGCGTCCGTATTCTTCTCCGGTGAATGTATTTCTCCCCAATTTCTCGCCACATTGCTTGAGTGCGACAAGCGGATTGGTTGGGTCGTTCCCTTGCAATTGATAAAACACATCTGAGCGGAAATAGTTAGAGGATACAAACTCGGCAATACCCTGCGAACTTCCGATAAGTGTTTTAAATTCCATCACAGCGGAATCAAGTTTCCAGTCTATCTCTTCAATATACATATCCACTTTATGAAAGGAGTTGAAGTACGGTGTTTTGGAGATGCCTTCCTGGGTTCGGATCAGGATCAGTTGCTTGTTGTCAATATCAAATTTAACTTTGATTGAGGGATGGTATACAGAGTCCTTATCAAAATACATGGTGATCGAAGCATCTTCACAGGTGATCCGGTCTTTTCGGAAGATAAAATTTTTGCTGGCAGCTTTTACGAGAGGTTTGTTGTTGCGTTTGAAAATAAGAAATGCATTTGAACTTTTGCTTCCCGAACCGATAAATTTACTTCCCCGCAAAGCAAATCCTCCGGCAAAATCCACTTTCCCTTCAGCAAGATTACTGATTTCAAAGCGTGTGCTATATGATTCGAAGCGGGGATACGTGGCGTTCTCTGTCGTAGCATCGGGCACTGCTTTTTCCTCCAGCGTGCCCAGCAGGGGAGCCTGAAAGTAAATCTTGTTCGTAAAGACCACAGAGTCTGCTGTGTAACTTTGCTTGGAGAGCAGTGCGGAATATTTTTTTAATTCAGCATACACCAGCTTGTCGTCAATACCTGCGCGTTGCCAGGTTACTTTTCCTCCATACCCGACCCATTTTTTTTCGGTTGGATAATAGGTTCCGCTTGTTCCGAAAATGGTGGCTGTATCCGCCTTTACTGCGCAATAAAGAGTGATATTATTGAAGGCGATTTTAGGAAGTGAATCAAATTCAAAAACATAATTGTTGCTGCTGGTGAACCACTGAACCGAGTTGGACTCAAAAAGTTTATTGGAGCCAAACAAGTTATTTGACGCATCTAAAAAGTCCGAAAGTTTTTTAGACCCTGCACTCCAGATCAGTTTTTCTGTGCTTGCTTTCCAGGAGTTGAAACTTTTTTCATCCAGGTTGGATTTATGAAAATTGATAAGTGCAGAAAAGAAATTAAAATAGTCAGGGAATGGGCGAAGTTTTTTCTGAAGCATGCTGGTGCAAGTGCTGTAGACGAATTTTCTTTTTTCTTCCGAAAGCACTCCGCTGAACCAAAATGGCTTGAACTGTTCTTTAATGAATTCATGCCCTTCTTTCTCTTTGCCTTTAACCGAACTGAAATAATCATCCATTTCGCTCAAGAACTTTACAGAATCAGCAGAAAATGCTTTTGGGGACTGAGCGTATGCCGAAGCAGGCAACAGGCAACAGGCAGCAGGCAATAAAAAAAGGAAAAAAAAGATCTTAATTGCTTTCATGCTGCTCTGATTTTATTGTTCCAATAACGTTTTCTTCGCTGCATTTAGTATATCAAATGCTTTTTTCTGTGTAGATGATTCTGCGTACGTTCTGAGGACCGGTTCTGTTCCGGATGCACGGATCATGAGCCATTCGGTGTCGTTGAAAAAATATTTCCAGCCATCCAGGTCATTGACCCGCTCTACATTGTATTTGCCAAAAGAAGAATATTGTCCTTGTTTGCATTTACCTACAATTTTATTTTTCTGCTCTTCTGAAAGATGCAGGTCATTTCTTTCAAAGGCAAATGAACCTGTGATGGCGTAAACTTCTTCAATAAGTTCTTCAAGGGATTTTCCGGATTTTGCCATGAATTCCCAAATGGTGAGGCCGATCCAAATTCCGTCACGCTCCGGGATATGGCCTTTGATGGCGATGCCGCCCGATTCTTCACCGCCCAACAGTACATCTTCTTTTATCATCACTCCGCAAATGTATTTGAAGCCTATCTTGGTTACCTCAAGCTCTAATTCATAATGTTCACACATTTTTTTGATGCGCGGCGTCACCGAAAAAGCAACCACCACTTTCCCTTTCATTTTTTTATATTTGACCAAGTAGTGGATGAGCAATAATATAATGTGGTGTGAGTCCACAAAATTCCCTTTACTGCCGAACAGGCCCAGCCTGTCAGCATCTCCATCGGTTGCGAGTGCGCTGTATATTTTAGCTCCTTTTTTCTTGTGAGAATTTTTTATGAGTAGAGAGATCTCTTGCAGATTCTTAGCGATTGGCTCGGGTGCTGTTCCGTTAAAGGAAGGATTGTTGTCACAGTGCAGCGTGATCGCTTCAGGCATCAGGCGTTTGATCACGTTTTGTCCGGCACCATACATGGCATCGTATCCCAAATTCATTTTTGAACGTTTGATCGCTTTCAGGTCAAAGTTTTTGGCAATATGTTTGCAATAGAGGGTTTCAAGGTCTATTAATTGGACAAGTTGACCGGGCATTTTCGCCCCTTCTAGGTCCAGAGAACATTTATCGGGTATCAGGTTTTCAATTTCAGCTACTTGTTCAGGAAGCAAAGGACCGCCATAATGACCTTTCAGCTTGAATCCATTATACGAGGCCGGGTTATGGCTTGCAGTAATGATTATGCCCAGACTTGCTTTGTATTTTACGGTGCCTAATGAGATCATGGGTGTAGAAACGAATCCCTTGGACAAAAAGACCTTTATACTGTGATACGCTAGCACTTTAGCAACAGTTTCGGTAAATAACTCACCTCCAAAACGGCAGTCGTGGCCCAATATAACAGAGGGATTGTTTGGATGATTTCTGAGCAGCCACATTGCCGTTCCTTCAGCAACTCTAGCAACATTTTCTGTTGTGAATTCTTGGGCAATTATTGCCCTCCAGCCGTCAGTTCCGAATTTTATTTTTGTCATTATATGCAGGTAGTGGGCTAATGTACAAATACTTTGTTAGCCCTATTTTCCAGTTTCTTAACATGTGTTAAAAGATTTGGCAGAATATTTGTAGGTTTGTATTAGTTCATTGTTTTTGATACTAAATAATATTAAAATTTATACCATGAAATCTATTACTTCCGTTTTACTTCTTCTGGCCACAACGCTTCTTTTTTCCTGCGCAACCAACGGGCAGATCAATTTTAACAAAACACTTGATCAGGCTACCAAGGACCTGAACCAGCTGGGTAATCAAATAGGAACCGGTGGAGCCAAACCTCTGACGAATGATGAGGTGATCCGCGGCTTGCGCGAAGCGCTTAATGTGGGCACGAATAATTCCACGGGTTCTGCTTCTAAAGTAGATGGCTATTATAAAAATCCGCT
The DNA here is from genome assembly GCA_023251625.1 of Bacteroidota bacterium. Taxonomy (GTDB): domain Bacteria; phylum Bacteroidota; class Bacteroidia; order Palsa-948; family Palsa-948; genus Palsa-948. Next base: position 17,736 of record JAHEYK010000017.1, on the reverse strand, counting down.
GGTGTTCATTCCTTTCCCTCCCGAGGCTGAAAAGGTTAAAAATACGGTGGAGAACCTAGGTATGAAAAGTCAGGTGACTGAATTCGAAAGGAGCCTGAACCGGGCAGCAGAAGAAGCCGCCAAAACGGCAGCTCCGGTTTTTCTTGATGCTATTAAGGGAATGAGCATCTCGGATGGTTTTTCAATTTTGAAAGGGGCAGATAATGCTGCAACTGATTACCTGAAGAACAAAACATCTAATGAACTGGTTGCAAAATTCACTCCCATTATAAAAAATGCAATACAAAAGGTCGAAGTGACCAAATACTGGAAGCCTTTGATCACAGCTTATAACAAGGTGCCGCTTGTTGAGAAGCAAAATCCGAACCTGGAACAATATGTGACCACCCGGGCGATGGATGGCTTGTTCAAGTTGATCGCTACAGAAGAAAAAAAGATCCGTACTGACCCCATGGCTCAGATCACGGACCTTTTGAAAAAAGTCTTCGGAAAGAAATAATCAATAAGACGCAGAAGCTGCTTCCTCGGCAGTCTGGTACTTGTGTTCTTTCGGTATAATGCTCATTACAGGGATATCAGAATTATTTACGATCTCCTGCGCAGTTGATCCTATGAACATTCTGGTGAAGTTCGCTTCCTGCTGGGTCATGATGATCATGAGATCTCCATCCACTTTGTTTGCATAATCAATTATGCACTGAGCAAGTGTTTCATCTCCTTTAGTTGTTTTGATGATCTCTGCCGAACATTCGACCCCGTTTTTCTGAATGAAGCTCTTTACTTGCTCCATCTGGCGCGTATGCCGGTTCACAATAAACTCATCTTTTATCTGCAACACGCAAACCACGCGGATGGCTGCTTTGAAAGAACCGAGTTTGGCTACTTCGATGGCCTTTTGAACCTTATCTTTTGTCTCTTTCGTAAGATCAAGAGGTAGTACAATGTTCTTGCAGCCTTCGCGGTGATGTTTTCCTTTGATGGTGATCACAGGGCAGGTTGATTCTCTAACTACGCGCAGCGCATTGGATCCGATAAAACGTGCACTTAATTTTTTGCGGCTGTTACATCCCATGATGATCATCAGTGCTCCTACCATATCCGCCACTTCAATGATCTTTTCATACACCTTTCCTTTTGCGATCATGGTGTCAACCGTTACCTTGCCCTTTTTCGAAGCTTCATCCGCCAGCTTGTCGAGGCGTTTCTGAACATCTTTTTTGACCTCCGCCAGGTGTTTTGCTGTAACGATTTTAGGAAGTATTCCTCCTTCTTCCATCACATGTAGAAGAAGTATCTCTGCACCATATTCTCTTGCAAGAGTATACGATTGCCCTAATGCTATTGTTGACTGTTCTGAAAAATCAATTGGAACTATGATCTTGCCTTTTACTGACTTTGCCATAAATTTAAAGATGTTTTAGTTTTTTATTTTCTCTCTTAAATGAGAGGCAAAAGTAGTAAAAATTTTGTCGATGAAAAAATGACGCATTTAAGGTGTAGGTCTTGCCAAAAAGTATTTTTTGGGATTAACTTTCCCGTGTTAACATCTTTCCTTGTTGCCTATCCGGGCATTTCCTTTTTGCGCGGAACTTTGTATAAATGGATAAGCAGGAATTGAATGCGCTTTTGAGTTTGTTGGATGACCCTGACAAGGATGTATTTCTGCAAGTACGCGAAAAACTTTTGTCAATAGGCCCCCAGGTAATTCCTGCTCTTGAAAACGTGTGGGAGCAGTCGTTTGATACTTCTATTCAGGTGAAGATAGAGGGGATCATTCATAACATCCAGTTCAACATAACTTCCGAGGCATTAAAGGAATGGGCCACAACTCCGGAACAAAATCTTATGACCGGTGCGCTTCTAATTGCAAAATACCAGTATCCGGATTTGAACACAGATAAGATAAAACGCCAGATCCAGCAGATCAGGCAGGATATTTGGCTTGAACTGAACGACAAGTTGACCGCCCTTGAGCAGGTGAAGATTATCAATCATATTTTATTTGAAGTGCATAACTTCAGTGGTAACACGCAGAACTACCATGCGCCACAGAACTCCTATATCAATAATGTGTTGGAAAGTAAAAAGGGGAATCCGCTTTCCCTTTCGTTGATCTACCTCATAGTTGCTCAGGATCTGAAAATACCTATTTATGGAGTGAACCTTCCGGAGCATTTTGTGCTTTGCTACAAAGACACACACCAGCTATTGACTGTGCGCACAAAGCGTGATGAAGAAATGATCGCGAAAGGAATTCTGTTCTATATTAATCCCTTCAGTCGTGGAGCTGTATTCGGCAAAGGGCAATTGGATATTTACCTTAAAAAAATGGACCTGGACATTCAGCCGGAACATTACCAACCTTGTACAAACCTTGAAATGATCAAACGCTTGCTCAGGAACCTGGTGTTCTCCTATAAAAAACTGGGTTATGCTGATAAGCAGGATGAATTGCAGAAGCTTCTGGATGCACTTGGCTGATCAGTCAAGGATCTTTCCGATCGTCTTAAGAATGATATTTACATCCCTAAAGAAATTTTTGTCTTCAATGTATTTAAGATTCAGTTTCAGTTTGGCAGGCATCACTTTGTTTATATATAGCTGCTCCGGATCTTCGGCATTTGAAAGGAGCAAATTTTCATTTGAGTAAACGATGGAAGCGTAATCTGTAATGCCCGGTTTTACCAACAAAACCTTTTTCTGTTCTGCATTGTACATCTCCACATACTTTCTTACTTCCGGGCGCGGTCCTACCAGGCTCATGCTCCCTGTCAGAACATTGAATAACTGAGGTAGTTCATCGATCTTGTAGCTGCGGAGAAATTGACCTATTTCTGTGATGCGTGGGTCTTTTTCTCCAACAGTAAGGGATCCACTTTTGTCAGAGCCTTTTTTCATCGTGCGAAATTTCCAGATTGAGAAGTCAGCTCCGTTCTTGCCGACTCTTTTCTGAAAATAAAAAACTGGAAAGCCTGAGTTTATAATGATGAAAAACGCAAAGATTACAAATAATGGAAAGAGAGCCAAGAGGCCTGTGAATGAGATTACAATATCAAATATCCTTTTTAACATATTTCTTGTGTGTTGTCACCCTGAGCTTGTCGAAGGGTTTTCGATTTTGAAAGTGAAGGTAAATCTTCCCACCTGTCATTAATTATTGCTTCTTTCTTTTTTCTGGACCACCCCTTTACTTGTTTTTCAAATGATATGGCTTGATTAATATCTGAGAAGATATTATAAAAGGCCAACGTTAATGGTCTTTTGGAATAAGTGTAACACGATTTATTAATTCCTTGATGATGAATTTCTAGTCTTCTTTCTAAATCATTAGTGACGCCTGTGTAATAACTACTATCAGCACATTTTAATATATAGACGTAGTAATTTTTCATTTGCCGAAATTATAAAATGCTTCGACAAGCTCAGCATGACAGCCAAACGAAATTTCATCCAAGAACTTTTTGAACGGAGGAAACCACAGCTGCGATCACTACCTTTATCTGCTCGTCAGTTAAGTCGTAAAATACTGGAAGCGAGATCTCTCGGGAATAATTGTCGTAAGTAACAGGATAATTTTTGATCTTATACCCTAGTTTTTTATAAAAACTCATCATCGGAACGGGTATGAAATGGACATTCACTGATACTTCGCGTTCAGCGATCTCTTTCATGATCTCATCGCGTTGAGACTCTTTTATTCCTCTGATACGAAGAGGGAATAAATGGTAGCATGATTCACGATTTTCATCTTTATGAATAGGAATTTCTGCCCAGGCGTATTTTGAGAAAGCGGATAAGTAGGAGTTGCATATTTTTTTTCGTCTTGGAAGCGTATCAGTTTCATAGCTCTTGAGTTCTGAAATTCCCATTACGGCAGCAATGTCTGTAAGATTGCATTTATAACCTGCTTCGATGATATCATAACGCCATCCACCAGCTTTGCTTTTTGCAAGTGCATCTTTATTTTGTCCGTGTAAGGATTTTATGCAAAGTGCTTTGTAAATAGCTTCATTGTCAAAAGGGGCGGGCAAATTCAGGCATACGGCACCTCCTTCGGCTGTGATCAGATTTTTTACGGCATGAAAGGAGAAAACGGATGCATCTGTTACCGAGCCGGTTCTTTTACCTTTGTAAACTGCTCCTATTGAATGAGCGGAGTCGCTTAATACTAATATGCGTTTTAGCTTTTTCTGTTCGGGAGTATTGGCTTTGAATTTTTTGCGAATATCTTTTCTATTAACCAATGCATTGATGGCATCGTAGTCGCATGGCAGCCCTGCAAAATCCACAGGCATGATCACTTTAGTTTTGGAGGTGATGGCTTTTTCAATTTTTTCTATAGAAATATTAAAATCGTTTTTGTTTACATCTACAAAAACAACCTTTGCCCCACAATGCATCACCACATTGGCAGTTGCTGAATACGTATAAGCCGGAACGATCACTTCATCCCCTTTTGTAACGCCATACCAGCGTAGCATGATCTCCAGGCCTGCCGTTGCCGAGTTCAGGCAGAGAGTTGCCTTGCTTCCGCAATATTCTGTTATTTGTTTCTCAAATTCTTTTGTCTTAGGCCCGGTTGTGATCCAGCCTGAGCGAAGTACTTCCGTTACGGCCTTCACGAGCTCGTCGGTTATCTTGGGTGGTGAGAAGGGGATCATAGTTCTTGTTCTGCAAACAAAAGTAATGAATTAAAGAAGGCATAAAATATTACTCCGGCCTGTAGCTCAAGGATGGATTCAAATAGGAAATTAAATGCCACAATGAATATGAAAACGGGTATTAGAAACTTTCTTCTTTTTATTTGTTGAAAAAAAGGCAACGCAAGTGATAAGGCTAAAACGCAGAAACCCGTTACCCCGATCGCTATAAAAGTCTGAATGAATTGGTTATGCGCATTGAGATTTTTGTTCAATGCACCTGTCATTCCTCTTATTTTGTATTGCTCGTTCAGCTCCATGTGCACATCCCCGGTTCCTGCACCAAATAAAAAATTGTTTTTAATTATTTCAATGGATGCCTCCCAAATATAAATTCTTACACGGTTTGTTTCAGGAGTGGCTTTGTTAGCGTACTTATTTTCAATAAGTGTTTCTTTGGCTTGTGATAGACGCTGAAAGTCGTGTTGGACAACATATTTTAAAGAGATAAAATAGATAAGTATGACTGAAATTGCGTAAAGTACAACTTGCTGGTATTTCTTTTTTCTGAAAAGAAAATATGCCAGACATATTCCTTCTGTGATTATAGCACAAAGAATTCCGGCATTAGAAGACAGAAGTACAATAAAAAATGTGAAAAAAGTCATAAGAAATAAGAATGCAAATTTCATTTGTGGGCTTATTTGAATAGGATTATCGATGAGATAGTAAGCCATGGAAGCAATTGCGAAGGTCAAGTACATGGCAAAGTAAGAGGGGTGCATGAAAATTGATAATTCCGAGTAAAAAAATGCAACGTGGGAGGTGTTAATATAAATAATCAGAGCATTGGCAAGTTCAATCACAATAGCTACGAAAGCTCCAGCATAAAAGAATAAAAATATTTGACGAATTTTTTCTTTAGAAATTATTCCTGATGTGGAGAAGAGGAGTGGAAATATAAGAAGTGATAGTTTCGACTGCATATCGAACCAGGCAGCGTCTTTGTTGCTTGAATACAACACCCCCATTGCATAAAGGATATACAGAGAAACGAATAAAAGACTGATTTTCCTGGTCTTTAGATTTGTTAAATAAATTTTCAGGTCAACATTGAGTATCCAGCAGAATACTAGGCCTGCGATTAACACCGGACCTATTTTTTGCGAAAGGGGCATACATAAAGCGATCATGCATGCTAAATAATGCTGAGCCTTACATAAATATTCTTTGTATTTAGATGTGTTATTCATTTAATATTCCCCAAAGCTTCTGTGCTATTTTGTCGCGATTGAAATTTTCTTTTACGTAGTTTAGTCCGTTGGCTCCATACATAGTTACTTTTTCCGGATCATTATAGAGCTCCAGAATTTTATTTGATAGGTCTTTATCATCTTCCGGGGTAAAAGCAAGTCCTGCTTTTCCTGTATCAATAAATAATTCTTTTGCTTCTCCTTCTACGCCAAGTAATATTGGTTTCTGCATAGAGAGTGATTCAAAAATTTTGGATGGAATTGCGCCCAAAAATAAGTCTAATTTTTTCAGTGGTATGATCGAAGCGTCTATGGACTTTAGTATGCCAGGCATTTTATCTTTTTGGACTGCTTGCATAATATGAAAATTGTTTAAACCTAATTTATTTTTTAACATCTGCAGCTCGCCTTTTAATGGGCCTTCTCCAAGCAGAATAAATTTTATTTTATCATGTATTTTGAGCTGCTCTGCCGAACGAATAATCACATCCAGACCTTGCGCGTGTCCTATAATGCCTGCATATAGCAGCAAGAAATCAGATTCAGAAAAATTATTTTCAACTCTCCAATTCGAAGTTGTGTTTTTTGAATCATAAAAAGTGGTGTCAACGCCATTGGGGACCCAGAATACCTTTTTTTTGGGAAATCTTACTTGTATATTCTTGACGATGCCCTGTGTTTGTCCGGTAATGATCTCTGAATGGGTGTACAAAATTTTTTCAAGCGAATAAGAAAGGTAAAGGAAGAATTTATTCTTTACCAATCCCAGTTTCTCAGCACTTTCAGGCCAGAGGTCAGAAACATTAAATACGAGCTTGGCGCTTTTTATTTTTTTTAGAAGAAAAGCAGAGATGCCAAGGAAGAGTGGTGGTGATTCGCAAATTATAACATCAAATTTCCCCAATCGAAGCCACCCGCTCCAGAAAGATGTCCATGTAAAAGAAAAATAATTGATCAGTCTTAATAATATTGATTTGCTCTTCGAGGCGAAGATCCAGGAGCGATATACTTTTAAGCCGTCAATTTCTTCATAATATCTGAATTTACCTTTGTATTTTTCGTACACTTCCATTTGCGGGTAATTGGGCATCGCAGTGAGAACTGTAATTTCAGCACCTTGTTTTTTTAATCGTACAGCCAACTCAAACAGCCGGTTTTGTGGGGCGCCAACCTCGGGAGGGAAATATTGTGTAAGGATGAGAATTTTCATAAATTATGTTCCTGGGCAGCCTTTGCAAATAGGCATTAATCCATTGTTTCTTGTTCTGTGTGCTTTTCTGTATTGTTTTAATATAGCATGATTCCATAAATCAAATATTGATAAATCTTTAATATTTCCTAAAATGAGACCAGGTTGACCAATCTGAAATGCTGAATAATAGCACATTAATACATTTCCGTTCCATTTAATTTCACAGTGATAAAAGGGTAATGAGCATTTCGGGTAAGATTCAGAAGATTTTTTTTCTGGTATAAATAAATCATTTTCATAGGATGTTCCATTAATTTTATTCAGATATTGTGGCATTACTGTATCGCCATATTGTTTCCAAAAATTTATTTCAGCTTCTCTATTGTTGATTTGAGAAGGCCTGAACATAACTCGAATAAGTATAATTGATTTTGAGGAATATTCTTTTTTTAAGGAATTTATTTTCTTCAGATTGTCGATCAATTTTTTAAAACTTCCATTTATTCGAGATGCTTCATAACCCTCTTTACCCCCAGCATCTATCGAAAATTCGATAAGATTAACATTGTTTTTCAATAAAATGTGTGCTGTTTCATCTTTGTTCCATTGTCCATTTGTTACTATTGAAACATATCTTGAATTTTCCGTTAACTGTTTTATGAAATATTCAAACTGAGGATGAAGTGTCGATTCTCCATTACCGACAATTTGTATTCTGTTAATTTTTCTATTTTTTAATTCAGAAACTATTTTATTTAATACTTCTAATGTCATAAATCCCTTCTCCCTTAAGTCAAGAGGACTGGTGCAGTAAGGGCATTTTAGGTTGCAGTAATTAGTAAATTCAAGAGATAAAACAGAAGGAATTTCGGTGTCATGAAAAATAGTTGGAAATTTTGAGATCAATAATTCTTTTGCAGTAACACCATTTCGTAATGCATGAATAAAAACTTTTTTATACGCAGAATATCGATATATAATCCTTGCTACTCTATTTGAATTGTCAAATAAGTTCAAAGACCTGTTTTTTATTGGTGAAAATAAATTAGAAAACATTAATATACTTTTGTTTTTAATAATTCTATATATTTTCCCTCAACTCGTTTCATGTTTTTATTCCAATCAGCCTTTTCGGAAATAATCATTTCATTTAATGGTATGAATTTAGCTGAAAGTTCGTTGTAGTGTTTGTATGCGGTCAGAATTTTATCAGCCAGTTCTAGTATATTATTTACAGGAATTAAAAAACCATTCTCTCCATCCTTGATCCACTGTTGATTTGCCGGGATATCCGTAGCAATACACAAGGCCCCGCAAGCCATTGCTTCATTCAGGGAAATGTTGTTCCCATCTGATAAGGAGACTGAAATGAAAAGATGTGATTTTTTCAATGTAGTTGCCAGCTCATTCTGTGGAACCTTCCCGAAAAATTTAACAATATTGGAAAGGCTCTTTCTTTTTATAAGGATATCCAAATCACTTTGTAAAGTCCCGGTTCCTATCAAATTGAGTACAAGTCCCGGGATCTGTTCTTTTATTTTTGCTACTGCTTCAATAAGATGCGGTATGTTATATACTGGTTCCAAGTTTCGGGTAGAGGTAATAATGAATCTATCGGTTGGTAGGTTTCTTCCGTTCAGGTTAAATATCGAAGTGTCAATTCCAAAAATAATGGTATCTGTTTTTGAGGTATCTGCGCCTAGCTGCAGCATTTTTTTACGCATGTGATCCGCCATGGCCGTGATCCAATCTGCTTTTGAAAAAGTATATTTTAAAAGTAGACGGTATAAGAATGATTCTTGAGGGCTGATGAGGACATCGGAGCCCAATGCTGTGATAACATAGGGATGATAACTGCATAAAGCGCCTGTTATGCCGTAACTTGTAGCGTAATGAGAGTGAAAAATATCAGGTTTGATCTTTTTCAGCAATGATTTTACTTCCCGGAATTTTAAAAGCACCTTCCAGTTTCCGCCTTTTACTTCAATATTGCCTGCATCAATAAAATGCGTAGTGACATTTTGGATGCTCGTTTTTTTAAATGAGATCAGATGCACTTCGTGCCCCAGTGAAGCAAAGTGCCTGCACCAGCGTACTGTATGCACGCTTTCTCCGTCAGCAAAATAGCAAATCCTCATTTTATGTTAGCCTCTTATCGTTTAGAAATAAATACATGAAATAACGTTGTAAGGTATAAATATACGCCTGTAATTTTAATTTATAAATTGGGCCGAATGGCATTAGCAGACTTAAAGCAGCTATTCGAGTTGTAATAAATATAAAACAGGCAATATGTGCAATGAATACTGCCGCCATTGTTGAGTGCTTTTTGTAATACTTCAGCTTGCTTATTAATTGATTGGCTATTGAAAGATTGTAGCTTTTCTTTTGACTTTGACCGCTATGATGAACGACCTGTGCTGTGTGAAGGTAAATGATCGAACCTTGTATGTGAGCGCGGTAGCAAAAGTCTATGTCCTCCATCCAAAATAAATTTTCATCCAGCATTCCCATCGAATCGGTCAATGATTTTCTGAAAAACAAAGCTGCCCCGGAAAGTGTTTTTGCTTCGAATGTTGTCTTTAATTTTCCTACGGGATAATTCAAAGCGCTGAAGATCCTGTTCAAGAAAAATGTTTCCAATACCAGGTCAATGAAGGTGTGATTTTTCCATGCAGATATCTGTATGGATTTATCCGAATTCAATAATTGGGGCCCAACCATAGCGCAGTTCTTGTGCTCATTCAGGTATTTTTTTAATTGTTGAATGGCATCACCTGTAATTTCAGTGTCTGGGTTCAGTAGGAAAATATATTCTCCTTTGGACATGCGCATGCCCTGATTATTAGCTGCAGAAAATCCGGCATTGAATTTATTTTCTATCACATGTATTTTTCCGGAATGTCCTTTTATAGCTTCGGGACTTCCATCAACGGAATTGTTGTCAACCACAATGATCTCGTAATTTACATCTCCGGCAAAGGAAACGACTGAAGAGATGCATTTCAGTAGCAGTTCTTTTACATTATAGCTTACAATGACTATAGATATATCGGGCTTATTTTCCAAGTTCGGGTTTGTAATATTGATTGATGCCAATTCCCATCATGAGCCAAAATAAATTAGAAAATAGATAAAAATCCAATGTGTTGCTGACCATACTTTGAATATTGAAAGCAATAAAAAAAACCAATAAAAAAGTTAGAAGAATATTTTTACTTTGTTTGATCTTCTTCACGGTCATGATAAAATAGGTTCCTGCAAGGATCAGATATGAAAGAAGTCCCCATATTCCGGTTTCGTTAGCAAGTTTCAAAAACCATCCATCAGTAGAGTATACATCTGTATTTTCCTGCGAAGAGGATAAGAACCTTGCCGCTACATGACCGGCCATGCCAAGTCCGTACCCGAACGGGCGTTCTTTGAAATCGTCAAATGCTTTGGCCCATAGCTCTACCCGAGTTAGACCTTTTTTTAGATGCAGCGTGTCCATGGAAGAGCTCCATATCCATTGAGCAAATTCAGCGGGAGTATTAATATAATATCCCAAAGCTATAAACACAAGCGTCATCATTCCTAATGTTTTAATGACTGGTTTTAAACGGAAAGAAATACAGGAAAATACAATGAGTCCGATAAGTAGTGCGATGATGGCCCCCCTGCTAACAGAAAGCAGTAATCCGGACCACATCAAAGCCATAAGGATGTAATTACTCCATTTATCGTTTTCGATTGTGTGGTAATAGAAGTACAAAAATCCGGAAGCAGCAAATGTGCCGAATACGACCGGGGTCCAAAGTATAGAGGTCATCCTTACGATAAAATAGGAGGTGACCATTCCTCCAAATTTTACGATCATCTCAATCATTAGGTTGGGCATCAAAAAATACATAATGTGTCCAATCAAAACCAAAGCAGCTGTGGAAATAAAAATATAATAGATTGTTTTTTTTAGGTCATCTTCTTTGAAATTGTACAGTCGGATCAGAAAATAGAATACAAAAGGTAAATAACTCATCCGGAATGCATATAAGCTTAGTTTAAGGTTTCCGGCAAGGAAGAATCCGAGCAGGACATTACTTCCTGCAAATCCCAAAATAATCCAATCGAACAAATTAAGTTTAAATCGTTCAGCCGATTTGATAGCCTGAATCCCGGTATGAATAATGATCGAAAGCAGCAGTAATTCGGGAAGTGATGCAACGAAGTACTGAACAATGCCGACAGCTGTTTCGTGACCTATTAGTAAAACACGAAGAGAAGGAAATAAAAATCCAAAAGCAAAATAGAAAATTAATGTTTTGCTGAACAATTTTGTGTCGGAGACGATGTTCATTGCTCAAATATCCGATTTTATTGCTTTGAACGTGTCAGGCGCAGGAACCAGAATAAAATATAGATCGTGAGAAGGGATTGAAGCGCTGAGAATAAAATAAAGCCCTGGCGTACATCATGGCTGATCATGCCTCCGTATAGCATGGAGAGTATGACAATGCCGTTTCCGATCAATGAGAAGAGGAGGAGCCTTGATTGTGATCCTGTAACAAATACTACCTGAGATACGGTTGCTCTTATAAAGTCAAATAAAAACCACGGGGAAAGAATGCGTGCATATTCTCCGGCCTCTTTCCATTGCTCTCCAAAGACAAACGCAAAAATTTCTGGGCCGAAAAGCATTAATATGACCGGAACTGGCAATCCGATCAGCGCAGATTTTTTCATGGTTGAGCTGAGCAATCCGCTTATATCCTTGTTCTGATTTTTCAGAGAAGACGCTTCCTGATAAAAGACCTGAGCAATGGCCCCTCCTATGAAATTCATGGGAGCCTGCAAAACGCGGATGGTATAAGAGAACGAGCCTACAACTGCCTGACTGAAAAAATAACTGATGAAATAGATTACGCCATTTATTTGGAAAATATCGGAAGCTGCCTGGAAGGAATTTGTTAACGGGAATTTTTTATACTGACTGGCAACATCGGATATTCTTTTCAAGTTCACATATTTCGATAATGATCTTATTTCTGAAAACAATGACCCCCAGAATACGAAAACCGAGAGTATATTACCCAATAAATTTCCCATCAACAAACCTGTAGAACCGGACTTTAGAACTCCCAATCCTATATTTGTAGAAGCGGTGATCATGGAATTTGAAATTCGGTAATAGGAAATGCTTTTATAATTTTTCTTGCGATTTGCCCAATTGCTCAATATCTGATAACAGCCGATAGAAAAAACAAAAAGAGGCAGAAAGTAAAGCCAGAAAATAATATTTTCAGAAAGCTGAAATTTCACCGAGAAAAAAAGAATTACAACCAAAGAAATAATAAAAGAGCAGATAGAAACAAGTATATTAATTAGAAATGCAATTGCAAAAAGATTGATCGCCTCTTCATCTTTTTCCGGTAATACAATGGCCAGCTCATACCTCCCTGCTGAGAAAATTGCTATTGCAGAAACGATAGACATATACGTGCCAAAGACCCCAAATTCAAAGGGAGTATACATCCGGGAAATGACAGGAGAAAGAGCAAGCACAATGGCCTGTGAAATGGCCGTGCCGGAGACAAGCGTTAAAATATTTTTAGAGAACTCTGATCTTTCAGAAAAATAACTCATCATTTGTCTTTAGAGCTTATCAATGTTCTGTACCATAGAAGTAATGCAATATAAAACACAGAAACTGCTATCGAATATCCAATGAGCGTTGATCTGAAATCGCAGCCTTTTTGAATTTTTATAAAGATCGTACCTAAACATAATATATATCCTGCAAAGCTAAGAATGTATGCTGTTTTCTGTTTCTTGAAGATGAGCGGAGTGGCCGAAACAGGAGAGACGATGAAATTGAAAAGCATAGCGGGGGCCATGATGCTTGCATATGTGCCTGCATCTCTCCATTTTTCACCCAGGTATATGGCAAAAATATCAGGTCCGAAGAAATATACAATGATCATTGCGGGAACGGTAACTGCGGCAACGAGTAGGATAGATCTGTTGAAAATTGGATGAAGTGAAACACTTTCGTTTTTTGCATGGCTTGCTTCGCGGTAATACAGCTGGCCGACAGCAGTTCCTATCAGGTTAAAAGGAGCGCGTAGATAGCGGTTCATGACGGCAAATAGCCCCAGACAAAGCATACCGTAATTTCTTGTTATGAGCCAAAAAAGCAGGAACTGTGTGGCAAAAATATCGGTGAAGGCATGCAGCGAGTTTATGAGAGGGAAATCTTTGTATTCTTTTGTAACTGTTCTCATTTCTTGGGAAGAAATATCTTCTTTTTTGAAATTGTCAAACGATTGAGAAAGCAAAATCAATGCAGGAAGTAAATTCCCGATCAGCCAGGCAATAATAAGTCCGTGAATGCCCCAGCCAAAATATCCAAGCAAAGCATAACCTCCATTTTGTGTAATGGATTGAGATACTTTACTTATGGAGGTAAGTGAATATTTTCCTGCGCGAATGATCCATTGTGTGAGGATATTGTTGATTGTGAGCAAAAAAACAGCAGGCGCTAAATAGAAAATATAATTTCCCAGTTCTTCGTCTTTGTACCAGGTTGAAATTTGATTTTGGAAAAGCATGGCGGCAAGCGATACCACTGAAATGCAAATTGCGATGAGCAGCGCCAATGCAAAAAGATTGTTCGCTTTTTTTTGGATTTTGGGAAGGATCAGCGCTATTTCAAACCTTCCGGCTGCAATAACCGAAATAATAGCCACCATAGCCAGGAAATTTTCCTGCACGGCTAATTGCTGTGGTGAAAAAATCCTGCTGATGACAGGAGCGAGCAAAAAAGGAATAATTTGGCTGACGGAATTTCCCGTGAATAAAAGGACAAAATTTTTGAAGTATGATTTTGACTCTTGGCCCATGGCAGCAAATTCCAATATTCAAATTCCAAATCTCAAATAAAGTTCAAGAGCCAAAATACAAAAGGAACAAAGCAGGGTTTTTGTAATTTGCTTTTTGAATTTTGGTATTTATTTGTTATTTGATGCTTGTTTTTTTGGAATTTCAGATTACTTAGCAATATTTACAGCCCTTGTTTCCCGTATCACGGTCACTTTTACCTGTCCGGGATAGGTCATTTCGGTTTGGATCTTGTTGGCAATATCAAATGAAAGTATCTCCGCATCCTTATCCGAAATTTTTTCAGCAGAGACTATCACGCGCAGTTCACGTCCTGCCTGGATGGCGAACGCTTTCTCTACGCCATTATTGGATAGTGCAAGGCTTTCCAGGTCCTTCAGGCGTTGAATGTATTGTTGGTGAACTTCTCGCCTTGCACCGGGACGGGCGCCTGATATTGCATCACATATCTGCACGATAGGAGAGTAGAGCGAGGTCATTTCCACTTCATCGTGGTGGGCCCCAATGGCGTTGCAGATCTCCGGCTTCTCTTTTAATTTCTCAGCCAGTTTCATTCCGGCAATAGCGTGGGGAAGTTCCAGTTCTTCTTCAAAAACCTTTCCGATATCGTGAAGGAGTCCTGCACGTTTTGCAATTTTTGGATTTAGCCCGAACTCCGCTGCCATCAATGAGCAAAGGTTCGCAACCTCACGTGAGTGCTGTAAAAGATTTTGACCATATGATGAACGGTATTTCATTCTGCCGATGAGACGTATAAGCTCTGCAGGAAGTCCATGAATTCCCAGGTCAATAGTTGTGCGTTTTCCTATTTCTGCTATCTCATCGTCAATTTGACGCTTTGTTTTCTCGACAATTTCCTCAATACGGGCCGGGTGTATGCGTCCGTCTCCTACCAACTGGTGAAGTGAAAGGCGTGCAATTTCTCTTCTTACCGGATCAAAGCAAGAAAGGATGATCGCTTCGGGAGTATCATCCACAATAATTTCAACACCTGTAAGTGCTTCCAGCGCACGTATATTTCTTCCTTCACGCCCGATGATCCTCCCTTTCATATCATCGCCTTCAATATGGAATACAGTCACCGAATTTTCAATGGCATGTTCCGTTGGAGCTCGCTGAATGGTTTGTATCACGATCTTTTTAGCTTCTTTGCTTGCTGTCAATCTTGCTTCGTCCATCGCCTGGTTGATGAACTGCATGGCGTCTGTTTTCGCTTCTGCCTTCAACGACTCAACGAGCTGTGATTTAGCTTCTTCTGCCGAAATACCTGATATCACTTCCAGCTGCTGAACTTGTTTCTGGTGTGCTTTATCAAGATCGGATTTTTTCTTCTCGATGGTTTCCATCTGAGCCGTCAGGTTGCTGCGAAGGGTTTCAAGTTCTTTTTCTTTTCTCTGTGTCTGTTCCAGTTTTTGCGCCATCTGCTGCTCTTTTTGCCTGGCTTTTGACTCGAGGTTTATTACGTTCTTGTTCTTTTCATTCACATAAACCTCGTGCTCGGACTTCAGCTGCATGATTTTTTTCTCTGCCTGCAGGATCTTTTCATTTTTGACCTTCTCAGCTTCAATTTCAGCTTCTTTTATTTTTAAGGATCCTTTTCCTTCAATAGATTTACGAAGGATTGGAGCCGCAATTGCGAATCCTATACCCAGCCCTGCGATGAGCGCAACTGCGATAAATATGATCTGTGTTATATCTAAGTTCATGTGATTAGTTATTAGTTGATATATATAAATAAAAAGCCCGCATTCGTTCTTTATGAGAACCAATACGGGAAAAATCTAAGTACAAAAACTCTCTTTTAATCTCTAACTAGTTCCGCAGAAATGGCCTTGTCAATTTTTTGAAGCCTGTCAAGTATTACTTTATCATCCTGATGACTGGCATCCTGAGATTCCACTGCCTGTTTGGCGAAGAACAATGAACTCATGGCAAGCAAATCCTGTCTGTCTTTTATGTTAAAGTTCTTCTCGTAATCAGACACTTTTTCATTGATGCCCTTTACCGCTTTTCTTACATTTTCTTCCTCCGTTCTTTCGATCGTGAGGGGGTAAACCCGGCCTGCAATGGAAACTTTTATGGATAGTTTGTCTTTCATTGACCGCTTCGACTTTCTTCTAACTATTTATTCAAAAGAGAAATGCACTTGTCTACTTCCCGTATCAGCTCGTTAATTTTCAGTTTAAGTTCAGTTGTGTTTTCGTTATTGTTTGATAATGATTTGGATAATTTGAGAACCTTGCCTTTTTCTTCAAGGTCTTTTATTGCTTTTTTTTGTTGATCTATGGTTTGGGTTAAATGGGTGTTTTCGGTTTTTAGGGAAGACAATTCTTTCCTTGTCTTATGATGCAAATCTACTAATTTTTCTATTTTACTTTCAAGAGAGGAGGCTATGGATTTGAGATCGCTCATTTATCAAAAAATCTTTGTTCACAAAAATAACATTCATTAGTGATTTGGCAACGTTATTTCATGTTTTTTTGAATAAGTATGAAAAAAACGTTGTTTTGTTTTCTCATCTTTTCGATATGCGCAGTTATTTCTCTCCCAACAAGATTGGGAGGAGCTTGCCCCGATCCGTTTTTACAAGATCAGGATGGTGGCACCTTGAGTAAGAAAAAATTTCCCCAGGGTTATTTTGTCGAGCCTACAGACTCCGCTCTAAAGATCGCCGGCAACTTCGGAGAGCTGCGCCCCAATCACTTTCACGGAGGACTGGATGTTAAAACTGCCGGAAGAGAAGGGGCTTATATCTGGGCAGTTGCGGATGGATATGTTTCAAGGATCAAGATATCTCCTTATGGTTACGGAAAATGCCTTTACATCACGCATCCGAACGGTTATGTTTCGGTTTACGGGCATTTGCAAAGACTTTATGGAAAGGTTGCAGAATATCTTAAGCAGCAGCAATACAAAGCCGAAACCTATGATCTGGATATTAATATTGAAAAAGATCTGGTGAAAGTAAAGCAGTGCGATACCATTGCAGTTTCCGGGAACACAGGCGGCTCGCAGTCGCCCCATTTGCATTTTGAGATAAGGGATGAAACTACTGAACATGCTTACAACCCATTTCTGTTCGGATATAAAATTGAGGATACCGTTCCTCCGGTCATTTCCATGCTTAAAATATATACGGCCAATGATTCAAGTTCTGTGAATGGAAGAAATGAATCAAGAAAGATCGGAGTGTTTGGCAGAAGAGGGCATTACCATATTCCTGCACAGCAGATTTCGTTAAACGGAGATATAGGTTTTGGAATTGAAACGGTTGATTATGCCAATATTAAAGAAGCCGGAAAGCTGGGTGCATACTCGATCGATCTGTATGTGGACGGCCAACGAATTTATTATCACCAACTGAACGAAATAGGCTTTGATGAATCCCGGTACATCAACGCTCATATTGACTACGAAGAGAGTGGGAAGTCAGGCAGGATGATCCAGCAATGTTTCAGGGATGAGAATAATATGCTTTCCATTTATCAGTGTGTGTTAAATGACGGATTATGCCGTTTCACAGACAATAAAGAGCATGATGTAAAATTTATAGTGAAAGATTTTTTTCAGAATGTATCGACTCTTCAGTTCAAAGTTCAAAGTTCAAAGTTCAAAGTCAAACAACCCGGAACATTGAACATTGAACCCGGAACCGCTAAGCGTTGGAACTGCTGCGATGAGAACAAATATGAAACCAAGGATGTGAAAGTGTATATCAATCCCTGCGGGCTGTACGAAGACCTGGATTTCAAATATGAAATATCTAAAGATACAT
>JAHEYK010000178.1 GCA_023251625.1 Bacteroidota bacterium | reverse complement strand
ATTCTTCGGATTCAGCTTTATGCATTGATACGTACTCTTGCTGGAAGCCATCCTTACTATAGTCAGAACTATCAAGCGAACTTGTAATCCTGTCCAAAATAACCGAACCTTTGTAAGCGGTAAAAAACTCAGTACCTTGACAGGCATTAATCACTTTTTTTCACATAACAATTCTCTGGAAGCTTGCCCCAAGGTAAAAGTAAACCAAAAATATCCAGATTGCTTTTCAGATCCACATTTGGCATTTTTTCAAATAAATAAGATAGATAGTTCATCGGATTTA
The DNA here is from genome assembly GCA_023251625.1 of Bacteroidota bacterium. Classification (GTDB taxonomy): domain Bacteria; phylum Bacteroidota; class Bacteroidia; order Palsa-948; family Palsa-948; genus Palsa-948. Next base: position 2,347 of record JAHEYK010000178.1, on the reverse strand, counting down.
GCCCATTCTCTTTTGCAGTCTCAGTGATGCTATAAATAATTGCACTTGCTTTGGCTCCACGAACAGTGTCAGCAAACAAAAAGTTTTTACGACCAATTACAAAAGGCTTAATGCTGCGCTCGGCACGATTGTTACTGATTTCACACCTTCCGTCTAAAAGATAGTTATCAAGGTATTCCCATTGACCCAATGTGTAATTAACAGCTTTTCCTAAAGCACTTTGCGGCAATACATCCACTGATTTTAGCCATGCATAAAACACATCAAGAATAGGCTTTGCCAGTTCAAGACGTTTTTCATATCTTTCTTCAGGGGTGCATTCTGAAAGATTTTTTTCTATTTGAAAAAGTTGGTCGCAATAAGTTTTTCCTGCCAATGCCTTTGAACCCAAATATTCAGAAGGTTTTAACGACTTCAGAACCTCTTTAAACTTCCTTCTGGCATGACTCCAGCACCCACAAATTATAATATCTTCAGGTAGGCTATGATATCCTTCGTATCCATCTGCATGTAAAAATCCTTTGAAGCCTTCCAGAAATTCCTTTGGTCTTTTAGCCTTTCTGTCAGGCTGGTATTCATAAAGTACGATGGGTGGTCCTCCGTCATCACCAGTTCTATAAAGCCACATCCGAGAATCTGATTGCGGAGGTTTTCCAGGCTCCTTTAATACTTGAATCACCGTTTCATCAGCACATAATAATTTACGACTTATCAACATTTCTTTCATCACGCAGTATACAATGAAAAGCCAATCCATTGCGCATCTGATTACCCAGTTTGCCATGGTTTGTCTGGAAATATCAATTCCAAGACGCTCAAATTCTTGCTCTTGTCTGTAAAGAGGAAGTGCATTCACATATTTCTGAGACATTATATATGCAACTGTCGAAGGAGATGCCATGCTTCCCTTGATAACAGGCTCTGACACAGGTGCTTTCACAATTGGAGTACTGTCACTGTTTTTTTCGCACGAACGACAACCATATACATATCTCAAATGCTCAACCACCACAGCTTGTGCAGGGATGATTTTCAATTCTCTGCGGACATCTTTTCCTATTATATGCATAGGTTCTCCGCATTTTGGACATTCCTGTTCCTCGGGTGAAAGAAAATACTCTATGGTTTCAACAGGCAAATCTTTTAGCATTTCTTCTTTTTTGCCTACACGTTTTTTCCTCTTGTATTTGATTTCTTCAAGTTCTGGTTCAGTAACATTCTCATCAGCTTCTTTTTCCGCCTCATTAAAGAGGTTTAACTGATCATACTCACTTTTTTCGCTGGAGGTTCCAAATCTTTTATGTTTGGAAAGCCTTATCTGCTCCAATAACCAGTTCATTTTCTGATCCAGCACCTGAATTTGTTTCTTTTGTGAGAGACAGATTTCTTCTAACTGACGAATATATTCTGTTTGATTTTGGCTTTTATTTTCTGTGTTTTCCATATATACAGTATATCACAAAAATGCCACATAGTCCAATGTTTTCAATGCTTTCAAGTATTTTTCTTTACTCATTTCTTCAAATTAAATCTCTTTGTTTCACTTCTTTATGCGCCTTCGGCTGAACGATTGAAAGACCATCTAAAAGCCATCGCAATTCCCGTGAATTTATACTTTTGACTTCCTTTTCATCATTGGGCCAATTGAACTTTCCTTGCTCCAACCTCTTTAGGTGAAGCCAAAACCCTGTACATTCCCATTCCAAAATTTTTATCCTTGTGCGACTCTTATTACAAAATACAAAAAGACAGTTCGAAAATGGATCTAACTTAAACCTCATTTTTACAATTGCTGCTAAGCCATCGATAGACATCCTCAAATCCGTGGAAGCACACGCAAGATAAGCTTTACCTGGATTAACAGTATTCAGCATAGCTGCATCACCACAGCAATAACGTCCGTCAATAAATCCTTATCATATCCATCTGTGATCTCTATGCTAAAATCCTTATACTTCAATATGATTGGCTCTTTATCGGGTGAATGCACGGGCATTGATAAAGTAGCCCACTGTGTGTTTGCTTCTATACTGTTATTATTTTGTTTTATTCTTTTCATCCAGTAATAAAAAGCACTCTTTGCTATTCCTTGAGATTGGCACCATTGTCTCACAGTTAGATCTGATTTTTCATAATCGTTTAGCATTTGTTCCCACTGCTGTAAGCTATATTTTCGTTCCATATCAATTCCATCTCCTTATCGTTTGATATGGGTATTATCTCATGCTAAGCTATATATTAGAAAGGTGCCGAGTTTTTTACCGCTTACCATATTTTTCTTCCTTCAGCAATATATTTGGCTAAAAATTATAATAAATATTTGACTTTTATACTTAATGTTTGATAT
>JAHEYK010000016.1 GCA_023251625.1 Bacteroidota bacterium | reverse complement strand
CGCAAAAGTATACTTTTTTCTGTTCTGTCAAATTTGAAAAAAAATTATCTTTGCCTTACCTATGAAATGCCTTTTATCGCTGCTTATAGCAGCTGTATTCATTGCTTCCTGCAAGCCATCAGTGACGGAGAACAGACAAGGTCAAGACGCCAACAGCAATTGCAAGTACTCACGCAATGAAAAGAGCCCCATGGGCATGCCCATTAGAGTGGTAGAGGATGAGAAATTTATCTCCTTGGCTTTTACCGACACCACTGCCCAAAAACGCTACACTAGCGATGATCTTCTGAAAGGCTATTTAAGCTGTGTGCGTGTGGACTCAGTATTGGGCATCTATTTTGATTTCAAGATATACTCTGCCGAGGCGTACGAAAAATACGGAATGATCAAAAAGGGGGATAAGATCGTTTTCACTTTAGCATCGGGAAGTTCCATCGCCGTACCTTTCTCAGTGACCTTCAGTGGCAATACAAACCTTTCGGCAGAATATTCTGAATACACCACATTTGGGCGTCTCCAAAATGAGGACGCTGAGGCCATGAAGGCTTCAGAGATACAAGCTGTTAAAATTTACTGGAGCAAGAAAGAAGAGGACTACAAGGTGGTGAACCCCAAGATATTCATCAACCAGATACCCTGTGTAGAGTAATACAGTGTAAAAGCCTCATTGGCTCAATAGCTTACTCTCGGGTCAGTTTGTTCAGGCAACGCATGAACGCATCACGCATACCTTCAAATTGAGCTTCCCTCCCAAAGTTTTTGTCATCGTGAGCATCATTAATTGCAGTGGAAAGATGCTCTACCTGTCCGTTCAGCCAACTAACGAAATCGTGTAATTTTTCCGGATTCATGTTTTGCAGTTTATTTGGTGAGTCCGACTCATTTCTTGTACGTTTCTTATCTCTTAAAGGTTGCTTTTAAAAGGCTATTTAGACGAGTTAAAACATTAGCAAGATGAACTATTATATTTTGACTACCGATGGGTTTGTTTCTTTGATGGTATTGGTATAGTGATAATAGCGGGCAATGATCTCCCGTACGTAATTATAGGGCTCTTCCCCTCTGCAATACCCGCATCGCACAATGGGATCGTTATAATATTTAGGTTGTGATTTAAGTATGATGAATTTTTCCACGTTATTGAACCACTCATTGGGGTTCTTATTGTATTTCTTGGCCAGGTTCCTTGCATCAATTATATGGCCCAATCCTACATTGTAAGAGGCCAGCACAAATTTTATTCGTTCTTCCTTGTTCGAGATGATCTTTTCCCAATATTGGTTCAGCTTGATGATATGCCTTGTGCCCGCATCAATGCTGGCAATAGGCGTTGCCCCGCAGGTATCCAGGCCATATTGCTGGGCAGTAGCAGGTATCATCTGCATGAGTCCGCATGCGCCTGCCCATGATTGCGCGTTGGCATTGAACTTGGATTCCTGGTAGATCATAGATGCCAGCAAGCGCCAGTCCCAGCCAATTTCACGACTGTAGGCAATGATCATGTCATCATACGGAGAAATTTTATTTCCGCTGATCGAGGAGAACTCGCTCTCATTTCTTTGACCTGCGGCTTTGGGGTTCTGAAAATATTTGTTGTAACGAACTGCATATTCTACGGTGTTCTTTTGCTCGGCTATCCAGCTGTTAAGTTCGGCCAATAACAGAGGAGATCTTTTATTGACTGCCCAGGCAATTTTTTGCGGGAAGCTGATAGCGGTCTTTATATCCAGCTGCGGGTAATAGGTTTGGTTCACCATGGCCACATTCTCATCGGCAATGGTGTAGGGTATTTTTCCATCCGCAACCATCTGGATAAGAGTCTCTGTGGTCACTTCTCCGGGTACTTCCACCATATTTATTTTAGAGGCGATCTCTTCCTGGATATTCACCATTCTGGCATAGAAAGAGGAACCCTTTCTTACATAAATTTTTTTTCCGGCCATATCAATAGTGGTTCGCACAAGGTGTTCGTTTATCTTATCGGCATTCATGTTTTTCCATCCATCCGGTTTCAGCTGAACCAGTATTTGGCGGGTATAGATAAGGGGGTCCGTAAAATTCACTTTTTTCATCCGGTCTTCGGTGACCGTAAGATTTGCCGATATAATATCCACTTCTCCTTTTCTCAGCTGATCGAATATCTCATTCATGTTTTTTGCCACAATCACTTGCAGCTCAACATCCAGCGATTTTGCAAATGCCTGAAGCATCTCATATTCATAACCCATGGGCTCTCCCTTATAAATGAAATAGCTGGTAGAGCTGTTGTCGGTAAGTGCAATGAGCTTTTTACGGGCCAGTATCTGAGGGATGTCAATTCCACCCTTTAAGGAATCAAGATCGGCTGAGCTATCATGAATAGTATTGCAGAAGGGGGGATTAATAATTCCCAGCGTGAGAACAAAAAAAGCGATTATTTTTAGTGTATAATGATAATGCATAATTTCTCTTTACAGTATATTTTACGTTTTTAATCCAAGAGGTGTCTCGTCTTTTGACGAATGATGATATTTGTATGCTGACTGCTGAACATTCTTAGACGAATGATATGTTTGAAAAATTCGTAGAAAAAATTTCTGAAGAAATTAAAGCCGGGCTGCCGGGCTTTTCTGCTCAAAAATTAATGGCGCCTTTGGGTAGAAAGCCGCCTCTTGAGTACTTGAAAGAAGGTGTTATACCTAAAAAGAGCGCTGTTTTGATCTTGTTATACCCTCAGGTAGAACCCTTTTCTGTCAGAACCGTACTTATTTTACGTCCTGAAAATGAGGGAGGCAATCATGCAGGACAGGTCTCTTTTCCCGGAGGAGGGTTTGATGAGTCGGATAAAGATCTTTCTGAAACGGCTTTGCGTGAAGCGGAAGAGGAGATAGGCATTGACCGGCATGGGGTTTCTCTCCTGGGAGAACTGACCCCTCTTTATATTCCTGTAAGCAATTTCATGGTACATCCGTTTGTGGGGGTGATGCGCAGTATTCCTAAGTTTAGCCATCATCCGATGGAAGTAAGTAAAATATTGGAGGTGGATGTACATGACTTCATAGCGGGCGCAAACATAGGTTCAGCGGATAAATTCCTGAAAGTATTGAATTCTAAAATGGAGGTCCCGTGTTACAAGATAAACGGAGAAATAATCTGGGGAGCAACAGCGATGATGATCTCTGAATTTTCGGAGATCCTGAGAAGAATAAAATAGATTACTTTTTCTTCAGCTCACCTATTGTATTGTCATAGCACACATAATAACCACCCCTTTGCAGGTTGGCGATATCTACGCGTGAGCCGTACCCTTTCTTTACTACGGAACCATAATAATCATACACTTCATACAAAGTGCCGCAGGTAAAGTCAATTTGTTTTGAATTTTTGGAAAGTGAGAAGATGCATTTAGGTTCGCTTGAAACAATTTTTATCTCTGCAGAATATTTCGACTGGAAGCCGGTTTGCCTTACCCTGAACTTATTTTCTCCTGAGTGCAGCGCTGTCACCTGAAATTTATAATCATGTTCTCCGGGTGTGCCAATACCCGCCACTTCGCCTACACTTACCCATTTGTTCCAGCGAAACTGTTCAACCATATAGGGCAGGGGGCCGCCTTCATTTTTTGCCGTCCAGGTGATCAGTCCTTCATTGGTCATTTTCATGGTTACTACTTCAAACGTTGGAACCGGCTTCAGTGCATCCGGGTTTAGGACACGCGGAGGGGTGCATCCATCTTTATGCATGATCTTGATCACAATATCTTGTCCAAACTTCAATTGGAGTTGCGCCAGGTCGATCTCAAAGGCGGTGGCATTTATCTCATCATTGGTAAGTTTGCCATTCACATAAACCGCAAAGGTGCAAAAACCAACTCCCGCTTCCGAGTAAGCATTTTGTACATAAATATTTTTATTCTGATATTTTCCTTCAACTACCACAACGCCTGCCTGAGAAGTAATAATAATGAGAAGGAATAATACGGATACAATTGCCTTTTTCATCTGTGGGTTTATTAATTTGATGGCGAATTTATGGAATTATTATTGTAATACGCAAATGCTACAGGTAAATTATTAACTATTCAAAGTCAATATCCTTGTGTCCGGCATAAATATTGAACGTTCGGTCAAATAGCATTATTGTATTTCATAGGGAAAATCGCCTTTTTATAATCTATTAGTATATTAGCAGGTCTCAAGTATCATGCAGCTTCAGCAAAATCATATCCGAAAAGACCTCGTTCCGAATGTCATGTTTGTGGATATGAACTCATTCTTTGCCACTTGCGAGCAACAGGTGAACTATTATTTGCGCAACCGCCCCGTAGCGGTGTGTGTTTATCCCGGAAAATACGGTTGTGTTATTTCTCCATCTATTGAAGCAAAGAAACAAGGCATCAAGCTCGGAATGCGGCTGAACGAGGCCATGACTATTTGTCCTGATCTGGTTCCGCTGGAAACGCATCCCAACCGCTACCGCGAATTCCACAAACAGATCATGGATGTGCTGAGAAAGTATTCTGAAGATGTTATTCCAAAGAGTATTGATGAGGCCATGATCAATTTTGCTGCTTATAAATTAATCCATAAGGACCTGGTGGAAGTAGCGTACAAGATCAAAGCAGATATCCGCAATGAAGTAGGGGATTATATGAAATGTTCTATCGGCATCGCGCCGAATGCTTTTCTGGCCAAGCTGGGTTCAGATATCAAAAAACCGGATGGGCTTACCATCATATCTCCGGAGAATATTGATGAGGTGCTGGGCACACTGTCTTTGACCGACCTGCCGGGTATTGCAAAGGCGATGGCCATTAAATTAAAACTGGCGGGCATTCACACTCCTTTGCAATTAAGGCATACTCCTGCTGAGAAATTAAAAACTGCCTGCCACAGTATTGTGGGCATGTATTGGCATTACCGTTTGAATTTTTCAGAAGTGGATTTTTCTACCGGCGATTATAAAAGCATGCAGGCCATGAGGCAGATCTCCGCTTCACAAAGAAGAGAGGTGAAACTGCTTGAAGATCTTTTGGTCACGCTTTGCACCACACTTGAAAAAAGAATGGTGAAACAGGAAGTATATGCCAAAGATATCATGTTCTCAGCCCGCTATGAGAATGGAAGGGAATACAGGGAACATATTAACTGCGAGAAAAACCCTGTACAGGACGCCATGAAGATGATGCAATACATCAAAAACCGCATGGAAGCCTTTCAAAAATCAAATCATTGCGAGCCGGTCATCAATACCGAACTGGTTATGATGGGCGTTAATGTTTTTAATTTTATTCCGGACTGCGCCCTGCAATTTGATATGTTCGAGAATAATGTGCAGCAACATCACCTGCGTAAAACAATGTACGACATTAAAAAGAAATTTGGTAACGACAGTATTCTCAAAGCGGCTGAACTGCACGAAGTGGAAGTGTACAGGGATGCAATTGGGTTTGGATCTGTGAAACATCTGTATTGAAGTTAATTAGGTCAATTGGTGAAATGAGTTAAATAAGTAAAGGTCATGAAAGATTTTAGAGGATTGGAAGTGTGGAAAGAGGGTAGGAAATTATAGTGTCGTCAGGTCTTACGACCTGACGAAAAATCAAGATTCATTCATTTGTCAGGTAGTAACACCTGACATCACGAAAAGCATTTATATTGACATGGATAAAAAAATAACTGTTGGAGTTGTCGGCTCCGGAGCCATGGGAAGCGGTATTGCTCAGGTGGCTGCCACTGCAGGGCATCAGACCGTGGTTTATGATACGAATGAAAATGCCCTGGAGAAAGCAAAATCAAATCTATCTTCCGTTTTAGCTAAGCTGACAGAGAAGGGTAAGTTAAATTTAGATGAGTCTAAAAATATTTTTAGATTAGTTAAATTTACGAATAATATTTCTGAGTTTTCTCCCTGCGGGCTTGTGATAGAAGCTATTGTTGAAAATCTGGAAGTAAAACAAAAGGCATTCACTGACCTGGAAAAGATTGTTTCCGGCGATTGTGTTCTTGCCTCTAACACTTCTTCGCTGTCAATTACTTCCATCGCATCAGCCTGCGCGAAGCCCGAAAGAGTAATAGGAATACATTTTTTCAATCCTGCTCCCTTAATGCCTTTAGTGGAGATCATACCGGGCATTTCAACAAAACAAGGACTGGCCGAAGAAATAAAACAACTTATAGCAGGCTGGAAGAAAGTGCCGGTGATCGCTAAAGACACTCCGGGATTTATTGTGAACCGTGTTGCCCGTCCTTTTTACGGAGAATCAATCCGTATTTACGAAGAGGGGATTGCTGACCTGCCTGCCGGACAGGCAGGTTTTGCTACAATCGATTCGGTGATGAGAGAGGCAGGTTTTAAAATGGGCCCTTTTGAATTAATGGACCTGATCGGCAACGACATTAATTACACCGTGACAGAAACTGTCTGGAAGCAATTTTTCTGCGATCCTAAATACAAACCATCGCTTACACAGAAAAGATTGGTTGAAGCAAAACAATTCGGTAAGAAATCAGGGAAAGGATATTACAATTATGAAAATGGCTCTCTAGTTCTCCCTGTCTCTGATTCGCCACTTCAGGAAACAGTGAAAGAGAAAATACTTATGAGAGTGTTAGCCATGCTCATCAACGAAGCCTCGGATGCATTGTACTACGGAGTTGCTACCAAAGAAGATATTGACCTTGCTATGACAAAAGGGGTGAACTATCCCAAAGGTCTTTTGAAATGGGCGGATGAGATCGGAATAGAAAAAGTTCTTTCTGCTCTTGAAAAATTATACTCAACCTATCAGGAAGACCGTTACCGCCCCAGCGTACTGCTGAAAAAGATGGTACAGGAAGGAAAAAAGGGGTTTTTCGCCTAAAGTTATTTTACGAGAGATATATTTCCTTTTTTAATTGATGGAGCACCTGCACTGGTAGGGGTGTCATAAACCACTTCCAGGTAGTAGGTAAAGACTGCGGTATTCAAATAGGCTCCGTTAAATTTTCCATCCCATTTAAAGAGGGGATCAATTGTTTCATAAACCTTTGCTCCCCAGCGGTCATAGATATACAGCTTAAGGGATAGGATACAAACTATGTTGGGATAATAGACCTGCAGTACGTCATTTTCATTATCGTTATTCGGAGAGAATGCATTTGGAAGATATATTTCTCCGGACGTTGCACAGTCAGTGGGAAGAACAGAAACAGTTACACAAGAAGAGTCTTTACAACCATTGGGATCAGTTACGATGACACAATATTGAGTGGTAGCAGTTGGAGTAACTGAAATGGTTTGCCCTGTCATTCCATTATTCCAGGAATAAGTTCCGCCACCGGTTGCGGTGAGCGTTGTAGTTTGTCCCGCTTGTGTACTGATATTGCTTCCGGCATTTGCTGTTGGTGATGGAATTACAGATACAGAATATGTAGCGGTCACAGTACATCCACCCGAATTAACTGCCACGGTATAATTTGTTCCCGCAGTTGGCGAAACAGAAATTACTGAAGTCGTTTGTCCTCCCGGATTCCAGGAATAAGTTCCGCCACCTGTTGAGGTGAGCAGAGTAGTGGAGCCCGAACAGATCGTATCGTTTCCTGTAATGGAAACTACAGGTGGCTGCGAAACTGTAACCGTTACTGAAATTGCTTTCGTACATCCATTGCCATCTGTTCCTGTCACCGTATACGCGGTGGTGGTGCCGGGAGAAAATATCACAGCGGCAGTTGTTGATCCTGTGCTCCATGAATATGAAACAGCACCATTCGCAATAAGCGAAGAAGAACTTCCTGAGCAGATGGAAATATTACCGGTTATGCCAACCACAGGGGCAGCGAGTACAGTAACAGGAACATTGGTCGAGTTCGAACATCCCGAAGCATCCGTAACGGTAACTGTATAATTTATCGTTGATGTGGGACTTACAGTTATAGATGTAGTGGTAGCGCCTGTGTTCCATGAATAGGAGTAAGGCGCAGTTCCGCCCGAGGTGGCTGTTGTAAGAGTAGCAGAAGCTCCGTTACAAATGATGGAGCCGGGAGAATTAATATTTATGGGTGGTGAAACAGCTACACTGCTGTACGCTGTATCGGAACATGCTCCGCTGGTAACGATCACCGAATAAGATGTCAGGCCCGTTGGAGAAACAACAATTAAAGAACTTGATTGCCCTGTATTCCAGATATAACCGGAACCTCCTCCTGCCGTGAGGGTAGCACTGCTTCCTGAACATACCGTTGTGTTTCCTGCGATAGACGCGGTGATGGGCGTTGACACGTTAACAGTGGCCACTGCAGTTCCGGTACAAACACCGCTACTCACCTGTACCGTATAAGAAGTATTTGTTGTTGGTGAAACAGTGATCGAAGATGTAGTTGCTCCGGTGCTCCAGATATAGGTACCTCCACCGGAAGCGGAAATAACTGCGCTTTGTCCGGCACAAATAGAAGAAGGTGTAACTGTGAAAATAATACTCGGAGTAACTGTTATCAACGCGACCGCCGTATCGGTGCAACCTCCGTTATTTACAACAACAGAATAATTACTAGTAACGGTAGGTGAAACAATGATCGAAGTTGTTGTTGCTCCGGTATTCCATGAATAGGTTCCGCCACCGCCGGCACTCAGCGTTGTATTTTGACCAAAACAAATTGTAGTGTTGCCCGCGATAGTAGCTGTTGGCGCTGCTCCCACTGTTACTGTGAACGGGAGAGTATCTGAACAGGTTCCAGAAAATGCAATAACAGAATAGGTGGTGGTAGTGGTAGGGGAAAAGATAGCAGACGTAGTTGTTTGTCCGGTATTCCAGGAATAAGTGCTGCCACCGTTTACCGAAAGAGTTGTACTGCCCCCGTTACAAATAGTAAGATTTCCGGATAGGTTAGCCACGATAGAATTTCCGATAACAATTTTCACGCTGTCGCTTTTTGTTCCGCAGGAATTTGTTGCGGAAAAGGTATAGGTCGTTGTAACGGTTGGCGAAACACTAATGCTTGAAGTGGTCTGTCCTCCGGGATTCCAGGAGTAAGTTGTTCCGTTGGTTGCTCCGCTGAGGGTTACGCTTGCTCCAGCGCATATTGTAATGTCCGGTCCGGCATTTGCCGATGGCAGAGGTTTTACGACAACCATCACCGTGTCTTTGTCACTTCCACAGGAATTAGTCACTGTTACAATATAAGTTGTATTGATAGTAGGTGATACACTGATGCTTGAAGTGGTTTGTCCGCTCGGGTTCCAGGAGTAACTTGTTCCTCCGCTGGCATTGAGTGTAGTGCTTGCGCTTTGGCAAATGGTAACATCAGGGCCGACAAGAGCAACAGGAAGCACACAGCACACGTTCGTATCTTTTGTTGCAGGAGTTGTGACAACAGGTGTTGGAATACCGGCCATCTGAACAGGATTAGTTTGAGCTCCACCTGCAATAACCGATAGAGTAGGGACTCCTTCCATAAAAACAGCATTGGTCTCGTTGCAATCGCTGTTACCGTCAGAATCTGTTTTTATCAGGTACACATGTTGCGCTCCAAAGCTATTTGTCTGAGAAGTGATGGCAAAACCTCCGTCAGCCGTTGTGATCATCGACACATCGGCATTTATATTGCTGAACGTGAAGAACATTCCACCTGAAAATCCTTCATCGGCAGAACCACCATATGTTTTTGTCCAGAGAACATTTCCGGCAGAATTTGTTTTCATGAGAAAAAGGTCAAAGCCTCCGCTTCCGGCCGAATTGGTACCTCCGGCAACGGCATAGCCTCCATCAGCCGTCTGCCTTACCGTAAAACCGCAATCGTGCATTCCTCCTCCATAATTTTTGATCCAGCTCACACTTCCATCGCTCGAAAATTTTGTAAGAAGTATATCTGTACTTCCAAATCCGAAACCGGTTGTTCCGCCTGTTGCAAGGTATCCGCCATCACTGGTTTGTGTTACTCCGTAGGTATATTCGTCAGCAAATCCATTCACCGCTTTTCCCCATTGAAAATTTCCATTTACATCCGATTTGCAGGTATAGCTTGAAAAGCCGTTGCCAAAACTGAAAGAAGCTCCTGTCATGATATAGCCACCATCGTTTGTCTGCACTGCATCATACCCGTAATCAAAATAAGTTCCTCCGAACGTATGCGACCACTGAACATTTCCTGCATTTCCAAGTTTCAATAAATAAAAATCGGAATAACCATTCGTAGAAATATTCGAAGAGGAGCCAAAGGCCATGTAGCCACCATCAACAGTTTGCTGCGATGCGTATGCCGCATCGTTCCACACATCGCCCATGTTACCGGTCCACTGAATGTTGCCGGCCGCATCCGTTTTTGTAATGAAGGCATCAAAATCCAAAGGGCCTCCCGTACTCCAAGAGGTAGTTTCGCCCGCATAAAAATAGCCCCCATCCGTTGTTTGAGTAATAGATCTACCTTCTTCGTAGTTGGTACCTGCGTGTCGCTTCGACCATTGAAGTGTTCCACCTGAATTTACTTTGATCGTGTAAGCATCCTCTGAAGGCGCATTAGCGGTAATCTTTTTAAAAGTTATTCGCGCATCAAGAATGTACCCACCATCGTTGGTTTGCTTTACATCAAGCCCATCTTGTGTAGAATCGGTAACACCAAAAACTCCACCATACACTCGCTGGAATTTGGTTTGCGTAAAAACAGTTGAAGAGATAAGAAGGAGGAAAAAAAGGGCGAGCAGTCGGAGTAGTTTCATGAGATCAGAAGGCAATTATAAAATTTTTATTGATCGTTTTAAATTCTGATGTGAATGAAGCAAAGTAAATTCCGTTCGAAAGATCAGGTGCAGGAACTGAAACAATGTTCACTCCTTTATCTCCATATATTCTTTTGTACATGACTTCTTTTCCCACGGCATCAAAAATTCGCACAAAAGTAGTTTGTTTTGAGTTAAGTGTAAAAGAAAAGTCTATCGCCTTTGTAGTGTTGTCCGAATAAACAGAAAACGATCTTATACCTGTATAATGAACAGAAACAATAGGGGAGTATTCGAATTTGCTGTCGAAGTCGGTTTGTTTTAAACGATAGTACCTCACCCCAGGCCCCTCTCCCAAGGGAGAGGGGGGTTGATCATCCACAAATTCATAATTATGAATAACAGAAGTACTTCCTGATCCCGCAACAGTTGCGATTGGAGAAAATTCTTTTGCATCAAAACTTCTTTCCACAGTAAAATAATCATTGTTTTTCTCAGACGCGGTTGTCCAGGAGGTTTTCACGGAGTTCTCTTCTTTCCACTCTGCAGAAAAATTCAATAGTTCAACCGGCAGCAAGCATGGGTTGGTTGCAATCGGAACGAATGGGGTAGCCGTAAGGGTCAGGTTTCCTTTGCCCGCTCCGCCTCTTGTCTGATACACCACAGGTGTGCGCGTTTGCAATTGATTGGCCCCTCCTGAATTACGGTTGATCACTGTTACCGTCACGTTAAATTCATGCGGAGGGCATCCTGTGCTAAAACTTTGATTGGGGATCTTGGCTATAAACGAGCTCCCTGTAGCTCCTCCGGAAAAATTACTTACGCCTGCAATCGCATAAGTTCCCTGACTGAAGGCATCTACATTGGGGCCATACCAGGCCCATGAATCAGTGCCATCCATATTGGAAGTACCTACGCCCTTTGAGTTCAATACAAGTCCGTCCCGATCTATTTTCAGCAATATCATATCGTAAGAGCCTATAGGGCCTGCATTGGCTGTAACACTGATAACAAATTTACCATCAGGAGTTTCTTTCAGTCCCCAGCCTCTTTCACTATAACCGCAGTCAAATGATTTTGCCCACACGATATTTCCTGTTGCATTCTGTACGCGGCAGAGTTCCACGTTGCCAGAATTATCGGAACGAGAGAGAACAATGATATCATTGGTTGCATCTGAAGTAACGGCAGCAAGATCCACTCCGTATTCCTGAGTGGGCGTTGCTTTGATGTAATAGGTTTTGCACCACTGCATAGTTCCTGCTGAATTTACTTTCATTAAAAATGTTTGAGGATCCCAGGGCTGGCCCTGGCAGACTTTGTTATAGTCAATGGTGAACCCCGTGATAAACATATTTCCATTATTTTCTATGATCTTAGTAGGAGAATCTGATCTGGTTGAATCAGCCAACCAGGCAGGAAAAGGGCAGTACTGGAACGTTCCATTAAGGTCATAAGCTAAGCTGTATTTTTTCACCCATAAGCTATCGCCGTTCCCATCCGTACGGATGAGGCAAATATCATCTCCTCTTCCATAACTGTTTGTCCCGAAATTTCCTTTGAAATATCCATTCGTACTGGCAGCCTGGCAGGCACCCATGCCCGAAGGGCAAGGGGTAGAAGCTAAATTTTCATTCATGTTGCCTATAACTGCAAAATCTCCATTGGATAATGTGATGGCATCGTTTGAAGCAAAGGCATCTCCAAATCCTGCATTGGCAGAATAGTATTTACAAAAAGCAACTGCGCCCGTTGTATGATTGAATTTTGCGATGAGCGCACTGTTAGGAAAGATGGATGAGCTGCCGCTTAAGAGTGTATTGTTTGCATCGATCTTGCGGATGTTCTTTAATCCCCAACCATTTACGGACTCATCAAGTGTCCAGGAGTTTGAAAGTGTTGCCGATGTGTCGGCGGTCATTAGTACACCTACCGTTCTTGTACTGGGAGCATAATAACTCCCTCCCATGATCATTTTGGGCCCATCCACATAAAACCCGGTATGATCATATTGGTTGAGGTTAGGCCAGAATAAAAACTGGAAACCCTGTGCATGCAAGGCAAAGCAGGAAAAAAACAGTAAAGCAGTATAAAGTAATTGTTTTTTCATGATCGCTCACAAAGATAAGAACTTGCCTAAAAAGAGTCTATGCTGTTATGAAAAGAATATGCCAT
Source organism: Bacteroidota bacterium (assembly GCA_023251625.1). Classification (GTDB taxonomy): domain Bacteria; phylum Bacteroidota; class Bacteroidia; order Palsa-948; family Palsa-948; genus Palsa-948. Next base: position 18,857 of record JAHEYK010000016.1, on the reverse strand, counting down.
TTTTCTTTCATGTCTACACCCTTAATTAATCTGTTTTCCCTATACTTGTAGTGTAAATACCTTTCATGTCCAAAACGAGCAATACGGAGCTGTTTGAGCTTATTCAGTCGCTGAGCAAAGCGGAGAAAAGGCATTTTAAGATCTATGCTTCCCGCCATGTGATCGGCAGCGAGAATAAGTACGTGAAGCTCTTTGATGCCATTGCCGATCAAAAAGTATATAACGAAAAGGACCTGTTGAAAAATGAAAGTTATATCAAGCAGCTTCCTCTTTTAAAAAAACGATTGCATGATGCCGTTTTAAAATCGCTGGACCTTTTTCATACGAGTGTAGATGCGGAGATAAGGAAATTACTCCATCAGGCAGAGATATTGTATGAGAAAGCGCTTTATGAGCAGTCAAAAAAAATATTAAGGATCGCAAAGGCCATTTGTAAAGAGCATGAGCTGGCCACTTACGAACTGGAAATACTTCGCTGGGAAACCAAAATTGCCTGGGCGCAGGACAGCATGGACGGCATAGGCAGAATTTTGGGAGAAGAAAATGAGCTCATCCAAACACTGGATAATACGACACAATACCGCAGCCTGAACCACAAGGCATTCAGCATTTATTATAAGCACGGAATTCCACGCACTCCTAAACTCATCAAAGAAGTAAAAAGCATACTGGCAAATCCACTGCTGAATAATCCCAAACTTGCCCGATCCTTTGAGGCCTTGCATACTTATTACCATTTCCTGTGTATTTATTATACCATGCGTAAAGACCATGCAAAAGCACACATATATGGCATTAAGAAGTTCTCCATGTTTGATTCTTCCCCTGAAAAAATAAGGACCTATACCAATCTATATCTGGGAGATCTGAATGATTGTCTCATCTCTTCCATGAATTTAAAGAAGTATAATCTGATGGAAGAATACATTCAAAAGCTTCACAACCTTGAATCTATTATCCATTCTGAGCGAAGTAAAAGTATTTTGTTCTTTTACAATTATCACGAGCTGAACTATTACAACAATACGCATCAGTTTCAAAAGGGTGTGAAACGCATTGAGCAACTCGAAGAAATATTTCCTGTCTATGGACCTAAACTGACCACCGCTAAGCGGGCTGTGCTTTATACCGTGTTTGCGACAGCCTATTACGGCAATAAAAATTTCAAAAAAAGTATTTACTACCTCAATCAGGTGCGTAATGAGCCTTTAGGCAATGTGCGGGTTGATATAGAATCGTTTGCTCATTTATTTCACATCATTGTACATTATGAAAAGGGCAGCGATACAGCCATGTTGAAGTCGCTGGTTCGTTCTACGTACAGGTATCTTTTAAAAAGGAACCGGCTTTACAAAGTGGAGGAATGCATTCTGAATTTTATTCGCAAAAAACTTTCAAAAGTCCATACTCAAAAGGAACTTCTTGGCTCTTTCAGTGAACTGAAAAAAGAGATCACCCAAATACTTAAAGACCCGTATGAAAGCGGTATCATCCAGGATTTCGATTTTGTGGCCTGGCTGGATAGTAAGATCAAGGCGAGCAGGGGGCATTAAGCCTACCCCTACCTGTTCAACACATACGAATATTTCTTTTCCGCTTGAACCATTTCAAGTTTAACCGAATCTTTGTTCTGTGTAAATGTCATAGAATAGTTGACATCGGCAAACAGCCCTTCCGGATTGGTGTTCTCGGCTGTTGTGACCTTGATCTTATCTCCGTTCATTTCCCATTTAAGATTCACAACGTCCCCTTTCGGCTTATTGATAATGGCGGTACCATCGCTGTTGAAATTAATTGTAGGACATTCTCTGCAATTTCCCTTAACGCCATCACTGATCGTGGCAGTAATGGTCCATGCACCTACTACCGTGTTTGCTGTGCTCGCTGCAGGCGCGGCAACTGTTTTTTGAGTTGTGTCAGCGGCAGGTTGTTGCTCTTCTGTTTTAGGCGCTGAAGTACAAGATGCCAAAGCTAGAAGTATAAGTAATTTAAAGAAGTTTTTCATAGCTATTTTTTTTATTGATTAGTGTATATTATTTGCTCTTGATCTCAAATTCAGTTCTTCTGTTCAGCTGCCTGCCCTCATCCGTGTTATTGTCGGCCATTGGTTTTGTTTCACCATAGCCTTTGGATGTTAAACGGGCTTTATCAATACCGTGAGTTCCCAGATAATCCAATACAGACTGCGCGCGGCTGGCAGAAAGCTTCATATTGTATTCATCCGCTCCTTTGCTGTCGGTATGTCCGCCGATCTCAATTTTCATAGAAGGAACATCTTTCAGCAGTTGAACGAGGCGCTCCAGCTCGTAGGTAGACTCGGGGCGCAGTGTGGCTTTGTCAAAATCAAAAAAGATATTTCGCAGTACGATCTTGGTTCCTACAGCAATATTTTTCAGGTCAATATCTTTTACATATTCCTGATAGCCCGAAGAGGCAGGGATGTCAAAATTTTCGGAGTGGAAGAGGTAGCCTTCTTTTTTAACGGCTATCCCGTAGTTCTTTCCGGCGGGGAGAGACACTAGAAATTTACCCGTTGCACTGTTTGACTTGAAGGATGCTATTACTTGATTTAACACATTGTCTACCAATTCAATATCTGCTTCAAGTGGAGCTTTAGTTACAGCATCAAATATGGTTCCTTTCAGGATCGAAACCGCCACAACAGGAACAGCCACTTCCTTTGAAACAACTGTTTCTTTAACCGGTTCAGTTAAACTGGCCAATAGATTGTCTTCAGTATTCAATACAGGATACTTAGGGGTCACGAATGTGATCATGTAAATATCATTATCGCCAAAGCCTTCGGCCCTTACAGAAGCATAATAAGCATGCTTACCGCTTGCAGAAAGAACAAAGAACACATCATTGTCAGCTGTGTTGATAGGGTAGCCCAGATTTTCGGGTGTAGACCATCTCCTTTTCTTGTCATCCCAAACAGATTTGAAAATATCATAGCCTCCCATGGTCTTGTGTCCTTTACTAGAAAAATAAAGTGTTTTTCCGTCCGGGTGCATAAATATAGCCTCCTCATCATATTGCGTATTGATCGTTGGTCCCAGATTTTCGGCTAGGCCCCACTTTCTTTTTTTCTCATCCCAGGTAGATTTATAAATATCATGGTCACCAAAGCCGCCTTCTTTTTTATTGCTTACAAAGTAAAGTATTTTCCCATCGGCTGTAATCGAAGCCGATGATTCGTGATAATTGGTATTGATATTGTCGTTCAACTTATCCGGTTTGGTCCACGTAGTTCCCTTCAGGTCGCATGCATATAAATTTCCACCTCCGCGATTCATATCATCGAGGTAGATAATGAGTTTTTGCCCGTCAGGAGAAAGCGCAACCACGGCATCGTTCCTGTTATCGGTATTTACAGGTTTTCCCATATTATTTGCAGGCTTCCATTTTCCATTCTCGCCGGTAGTGATATAAATGTCTTCAAAGTATTGCTGGGTAGTGGGATCAATTCCACCTCCTGAAGTTGTATTTCTTTTAGAGGTGAACATCATCACCGATTCATCGGCAGAAATTACGGCACCGTAATCCTGGTAGATGGAATTGACCTCAGAGCCTACATTGTCAATGAAAACAAGTACCGGGTTTTTAACGAGCTCAATTCCATTTCTGCATTCTGCAATTTCTTTATCCACATCATCCAGTGATTTTTTGTCATCGGGCCTTATCATAGGCCTGTAAAACAAATACTCTTTGATCGAATTGTCCCAATCCATGGTAACGTGATAGGCGCGGGCCAGGTAATAATGAATGTTCTCACCTACATTCGGATTTATCTTATAGGCCTTTTGCAGATGTGCAAGCGATTTTTGTTTCCAGGCGGAGTTTAAATAACAAACTCCTATCTTGTAATTAAGCAGCGCATTGTTGGGGTTGAATGCATTTGCCTTTAAGAACAGATCAAGTGCCGGGGCCCATAGTTCATATCCTTCTTTCTGTGATTTTGTAAAAAGTTCATTTCCTTCTTCCAGGTTTCTTTTTGCTTCACGCAGGGCCGGCTTGTCGTTCGGGAAATTGTCTTTTTCAAACTCTACATTGGTTTGAGCAAGTACGGCACTGCTGCCGAATAATAAAACGAACGCAAAAATCGAGTAGTGCTTCATGTTCTTTGATTTCAGGTTAAACTTGTAATCCCATCACGAGAATATCATCTGTCTGATCTGTTTTGGTTCTCCATTCCATATGTCTTTTATCCAGCTCTTCTTTCTGCCTTTCCGGATCCAGTGTATATATCTGCTGTAAAAGTTCTTTGAGATGAAAAGAGAGGAATTTTTTTCTTTTTTCTCCGCCAATCTGATCCTGATACCCATCCGAATAAAGATACACCATATCTCCTTCCTTCACTTGTACGGTATGATTGGTGAAACTGCACTCCTGAGTAGTCCCTATCGAAACGCGATCCGCTTTTATTTCAATCACTTCTCCATTGCTCACGATCAGAAGAGGATTATGGGCCCCTGAAAATGTGATCTCCTTTTTTTGCTTGCTGAATTTTATCATGGCTATATCCATGCCGAACTTGCCTGTTGTGTTTTCTGTTTTCTGATGCAGCATCGACATCAGCTGTGTGTTCACTTGTTTGAGTATCTCAGCGGGAGTAAGATGGATGTTGCGCGCAATATCATCCAGCATGATAAATCCCAATAAGGACATGAATGCACCCGGAACACCATGGCCTGTACAATCAGCGGCCGCCACATAAATGTTTCCATTGACTTTTTCTTCGAACATCCAGTAAAAATCTCCGCTCACAATATCCTTGGGTTTATAAAATATAAACGAAGATGAAAAATGTTTGGATAGAATAACTGCCGGAGGAAGAATGGCCTCCTGAATATTTTTTGCATAGTCTATGCTGTCAGTGATGAGCGTATTTTTCTGCTCGATCTGTTCTTTTTGTTTGTAAATGATATCGTTCTTTTGTTTGAGTACATCGTTGGCTTTCTTTTTATTCCGGTACGCTACAAATACGAGTCCAGTAAGCACCAGGCCCAAAGCAGAAAATCCAACACCACCCCAAATGATCAATCGCTGGGTATTCAGCTGGGAATCGGCAAGCTCTTTTTCTTTTTGCAGGAACTCATTTTGCTTTTGCTGTGCCTGCGCTTCCATGAGCATTCGGTTGTTCTCTTCCTGAGCGGCCTTTATCTTAAACTCTTTCAACTGCGCTTCTGCACTTAACTGCTCTATCTCAGCCATGGACTTAATGTTCTTTACTGCCAGGGAGCTGATCTCTGCTGCTTTTGCAAGTATTTGGCTCTCTTTTAATTTTATCTGCTGAGCCTGTTCTGCCGTTAATTTTTCATCTTCCTTTAATTTTTCCTTCTGTTCATTTTGGCTTTGAACAGCATAATCCGTTTGGGATTTCTGCCAGTTGCTGAGATTCTTCTTAACCACCTCCAGGTTTTTAGAAATAGAGGCAACCTGCGCACTCAGATTATTGCTCTTTGCTACCTCCAACGCACGGTTCAGAAAAATATAGGATTCATCATAGTTTCCCCATTCTGAATAAGAAGTGCCGATACGGTTGAGGATGAGCACTTGGCTCTTTGCGTCTTTGGCCTCTTCATACATTTTAAGTGCAATCTTGTAGGGGGGGAGTGAACTCTCATACTTTTTTTGTTTGAAGTAAATATCCCCGATCTCAATGTTCATGTTTGCCATCCCGCTCTTATCATTTGCTTTGGTGAAAAGTTCCAGCGCTTTTTTGTCTGACTCAATCGCTTCCGGAAATTTCTGCATTCCTAAAAATACATCCCCCACCTTGTTCCATACATAGGCAGAGCTGGCAGGCTGATTGTATTCGTCAAATAATTTTATTGCATCCTTATAGCTCAAAATTGCTTTCCGTTCTTGCTTGGTTGCCGTATAGCCATCCCCTAAGTTGATAAGCGCTCCGGTTTCTGCATCCACATCTTCGAGCTTACGCGCTGCTTTTAAAGCCTGTTCCCCGTAATCAATGGATTTATTTACATCTGTCTTCAGATACGCTTCAGAAAGCTGATTTAAAATGGCAGGCTTTTCTTCGTTCGATGCAGATTTCAATTTATTTTCCAACTCTTGAATAGACTGGGAAAACAGGGCAGAAGTAAGAAGGCAGAAGGCAGATGTGATCAAAGCAAACAAGAACCTACTTGCCTCGCTCTTCGTATTTCGAATTTTGTATTTCATGGTTATCTATTCTTGTTCAAAGAAAAAATCTATCAGGTGATTTATTTTTTCAAAAGTATATCCGTTGGCGCCATCAAAAAATCCATCAATCACAGCTGTTATTTCATCTGCTGATATCCTGCCATCATTATTTTTATCTGCAAACTGAGCATCAGCGGGTAATTGCTTACCTGTTTTAGCGGAGGGCGCAGAAGCAGAAGGGTTCTCTGTCTTAGGATCGCTGATCGTCACCTTTGCATTTGAATCGATCTCAAGCACTTTAAATTCGGTCCGGCGATTTGTCTGGCGTCCTTCCTCTGTTTCATTAGATGCAATGGGCTTCAAGAATCCATAGCCTTTGTACGTCAATCTATTCTTCTCAATACCACTAGTGATCAGAAAATCCACTACTGATTTCGCCCTGGATTCAGAAAGTTTCAGGTTGTAGGTAGCCGACCCCTTGTTATCGGTATGGCCGGATATCTCGATCTTCATGCTGGGATTATCCTTCAGTACTTTTGCCACACGCTCTAATTCCGGTTTGGAATCTGCACGCAAGGATGCCTTATCAAAATCAAAGAAGATGTTATTAAGCACAATATTTTTTCCGGCTTCTATCTTTTTAAGTTTGAATGATGGCATTTTGATGTGTTCTTTATCCGGAGGAATGTCAAGATTGATGGATTCAAACAAGAAACCATCAGACGAAACTACCATCGCGTAATTCTTTCCGCCTTTAAGTTTGGCCAGGTATTTTCCTAGCTTATCGGTTGTTGTCCGGGCTATCACTTCTCCGGTCGCATTGTTAATGATCTCGATATTTGCATGGATCGGTTTTCCGTTCTCATCCAGAACTTCTCCTTCGAGCGATAGCGTTTGCTCTTTGCGTTTCATGATTACATTCACATCGATCTCTTTGAACTTTTCCCCTTTCGGAATATTAAAATCTTTTTGCTGAGTGTCATACCCATTTGCCGTGACGTTCATCCGGTAGTTCTTTCCGGAAGGAAGCGATACAATGAATTTCCCGGTAGCGCTGTTCGATTCCTGTGTTGAGATCACTTTACCTGTGGCCATGTCAATGATCTCGATCTTAGCACTCACCGGATTTTTACTTTCATCCATCACGTTTCCTTTCACCAGAGTGAGGCGGGAGGAGGTATCCGCAGGAAATGTAATCTTATAGATATCTTTTTCGCCTAAGCCATCCGGGCGAATAGTTGCATAGTAGGCATGCTTTCCGCTGGCTGAAACCACATAGTCCAATTCATCATCAGCCGAGTTCACCGGGTAGCCCAGGTTCTCCGGCTTGGACCATTGCTTCAATGAATCGTTGTATATGGAGCGGAACAGGTCAAATCCGCCCATGCTATTGTGCCCCTGCGAGGAAAAGTACAATGTCTTGCCATCGGGATGAATAAATACCGTGCGTTCATCGAAAGGAGTATTGATCATATCTCCCAGATTTTCCGGATCGCCCCATTCTTTTTTGCCATTTTTGGTGATCAATGTTGATTTGAAAATATCGTGAAAGCCTTTATTGTTGAGGTCGTTCTCACTGCAGAAATAAAGTGTATGCCCATCGGGCGATAAGCTCGCTGATGATTCATGGTATCTTGTATTGATAGTTTTTGGGAGTCGTTTGGACGCGGCCCACTCATGTCCGTTCAGTTTGCTTTCATAAATATTCCCTGTGCCGTCAAAAAGATCATCGTGATAGCAGTATAATATCTGCCCGTCAACCGAAATGCCTGAAGTGGCGTTGTTCTGATTAATGGAATTCACAGGTTCTCCAATGTTCTTTGCTTCTGTCCACTTTCCATTTTCATTATTGGAATAATAAATATTTTCATAGTACTTGCCATCATCTGAAATACCACCACCCAATGTACCGGACCTTCTGGAGGTGAAAAACAAAGCAGATTCATCGGCAGAGATCACCGGATGATAATCACCAAATTCAGAATTCATAGCAGCGCCCAGATTTTCAATTCTGTAGCGAAGAGAATCGGGGAGCTTGCTCAAGCGAACCGTGTCTTTCATTAGTTCAATACCGTTTCTGCATTCATCAATTTTTCGGTTCACATCCAATATCTTCTCTTCTTTACTGTTCTCGGTTCTCTTTTTGTAGGTTTCCAGAAGATCGATAGCTGTGTTCCACTGCATGGCCAGATGATAAGCCTGGCCCAGGTAATAATAGAGCCTGTTATCTACATCGGGATTCAGCTTTTTTGCTTTCTCCAGATGTTCCATGGCTTTGTGTTTGAAAGGGGAGTATAAATAACATACGCCGATCTTATAGTTCAATAATGCGTTTTCAGGATTAAAGCTGTTTGCTTTGAGAAATAGCTCAAGGGCTTTGTAGTAATATTGATTTCCTCCGGCAAAAAAATCATTTGCCTTTTTAAAATTGCTCTGAGCTTCTTTAAATCCATCTTCTTTTCCTGCAAAATTTTCTTTGGTAAAATCAACATTCTGTGAAAAAGAAAATGATCCTCCTAGCATGAGAAGAAAGGGGAGGAGAAATACTTTTTTCATGGTGATCTTTATAAGCCTTGCTTATTTCTTGCAATCCTGCAGATAAATTTTACCTTGTTCGATTCCATATTGAACAGCCTGGTTCCAGTCTGCACAGGCACCTGTTTGGTCACGGATCAATTCTTTCGCCATACCACGGTTCAGAAAGGCAAAACCATATTGAGCATTCAACTGAATGGCTTTGTTGTAATCTGAAATAGCGCCCTGATAATCTTTTAATTTGAATTTTGCTGCACCTCGGTTATTGTAGGCGATGGCGTAATCGCCTTTTATTTTTACAGCCTTTGAGAAATCATCTACTGCTCCCTGGTAATCTCCGTCATCGTACTTTGCACTGCCCCGGTTGTTATATACCAAATGGCTTTCTTTCACCTTCAGTGCTTTGTCATAAGCAGCTATTGCACCTTTCACGTCTTCTTTTTTACGAAGCATACTTCCCAGATTACTGTAAGCAAATGCCATATCTGATTTTAATTCTGTTGCTTTTTGGTAATCGGCAGCTGCCCCGTTGTAATCCTCCAGTTGTCGCTTGGCGCTGCCCCGGTCGTTATAAGCGTAAGCATAATCCGGCTTGACCTGAATGGCCCTGTCGAAATCAGATACAGCTCCCTGGTAGTCTTTACTTTCAAATTTTATTCCTCCGCGGTAATAATACGCCTGTGCATGCAACGGGTTACGCTCTGTATCTTTAGTATAATCGCCCGAAGCTCCTTCTTTATCACCGATTGAATATTTAGCCTGCGCCCTGCTGAAATAACATTGAGAACAGGTATCATTACGCGTGATCGCCTGCGTATAATCTTCAATGGCGCCTTTCACATCTTTCATCTCAAATTTAACAAGACCCCGGTTAAAATAAGCTCGGTCAAAATTTGCATTCAATGTCAGCGCCTGATTGAAATCCATGATGGCACCGTTAAAATCCTTCGTTGCAAATTTACCCAGGCCGCTATTGTAAAATTTTTCTGCATTGTTATCCAGTCCGGCAAGGGTAGAAACCTTCACGGTATCCTGTGCGGATACCCGTAAGAATGGAATGATAAAAAGAAATGAGAGTGAGATAGATTTTATCTGCATGGGCTATGTTTTATGGGCCTTTTTCAGTGCGCGAAAAATGCCTCGCAAATGTATGATAAATTTGAAATTTATACATCTATTTTCTGTTAATAACTAGCAAGTTCTTGCTCAGAGAAATTACCATTTTACTCTGTGTAATTATTTTATATTTGCCACTACATTTTTTTGAGGCATTTTCTTATGAGCATATCAAAAATCATAACGCTTTTTTTAGTCTGGAGCATTCCTTTTACGGTGTGTCTGGCCCAGGCAACGCTCAAGAAAAAAGTGACTGCCGTTGGCGATGCAAAACTTGCTGAAGAAAATTTCAAAATGGGAAATTTTGAGGGCGCTCTTGACGAGTACCTTATATTGATCAAGAAAGATGCAGACAATGAAAAATACAACTACCGGATCGGGGTTTGTTACCTGAACACGGATATAGACAAAAAGAAAGCAAGCCAGTATTTTGAGAAGATACAGAACAAGAGTACGGAACCGGAACTTAAGTACCTCCTTGGCAGGTCCTATCAGTATGCTCTTCGTTTTGATGATGCCCTGGGCATGTTTGAAAAATACAAGCAGGACGGGAAAGGCTCTTCTGAGAATATGAAAGATGCGGCCCAGCAAGTTCAATATTGTATGAATGCAAAGGAGCTCATGAAATTTCCGATCAACGTTTTTTTTGAAAATTTAGGAAAGAATATTAATTCAGAATACCCTGATTATTTTCCCTTTGTCCCCGGAGATGAATCGTTCCTAATCTTTAACTCAAAGCGTCCTGAGTCAGGCGGCTATCAGAATCCGGATGGTACTTGGGGAGCCAACATCTATTTTTCAAAAGTAAAGGACGGACAGTATATTAAAGCAAAACCCATGGGCAGGGTGATTAACTCTTCCATTGGAGATGAAGAAGCAGTAGGCCTTTCGAGCAGCGGTGAATATCTTCTTCTGTATTTTGACAATATGGAAGGCTCAGGGGATATTTATATTTCAAAGGCAGATAAAAGCCGGAATTTCAAAGAACCTATCTTGCTGGATGAACAGATCAATTCTTCAAAAGGCCAGGAGATCGCTGCATCGATCACCGGAGATGGCAATGCTATATTTTTCGCCAGCACCCGTCCCGGAGGATTGGGGGGCTCTGACCTTTATGTTTGCCGAAGGTTGCCCAACGGAAATTGGAGCCCGGCACAAAATTTGGGAGAAGGTGTAAATACTCCTTTGAATGAAGATTTTCCCAATGTGTCGCCTGACGGAAGCATGATCTTCTTTTCATCGATGGGCCATACCAGTATGGGTGGTTACGATATTTTTGTGGCGAAATGGGATGAGCAAGCGAAAAAATATAGCGGAGTAAAGAATGTTGGGTATCCGATCAATACTCCCGAGGATGATATGAACCTTCGTGTTTCAACTACCGGAAAATACGGATATATCTCAGCAAGAAAAAAGGACGGATTTGGTGACCTGGACATTTACAGGGTGAATTTTTTAGATATAGATCCCGACTACACTGTACTCACCGGAAAAGTAAGAAGCTCCGATGCCAGCAAGCCTGTTGATTCAACCCATGTATTTATTTCTGTTACCGATACTAAAACAGGCGATGAGTTTGGTAATTATATGCCCAATCCTAATTCGGGAAAATACGTGATCATACTTCCTCCCGGAAGTTTCAAGATCGCAACGGAAATTCCGGGATATATGCCCTACAGTGAAACAGTTCAGATACTTGACAAAAGTTCATTCAAGCCTCAGATCGAAAGAAATATCACGCTGACCCCTGAGGGCGGAGGAGCACCCAAGCAGGCACCTCCCAAGAAAAAATAATGCCCTGCCGTAACTTTTTCGCCTTGTTTATCGTCTTAGTTACAATATGACTTCGGAATGAAAAAAATATCTTTTCTTTTTCCTACTTTATTGCTCTCTTCCTTCGCTTTTTCTCAGCTTACACCCATCGTTTATCTCATTCCCATGCGGGATGGAAAAAAAATTGCCGCAGATGTTTATATCCCCTCCGGCTGTACGCAATGCCCCACGATCTTAATTCAAACCCCTTACAAACGCACAAATTATCATTTGGGTTTGCCACTTGGAATAAAATTAAATATTAACAGCAGTAATTATATTTTTGTAATTACCGACTGGCGCGGATTTTACGGCTCAGCAGCCGCTGCTTATTCAGGAAGCCCTACAACAGGACAAGACGGCTACGATGTGGTACAGTGGATTGCAGGCCAGCCCTGGAGCAACGGAAAAGTAGGAACCTGGGGTCCATCGGCCCTGGGCAGGGTACAATTTTTGACCGCAAAAGAAAACCCGCCGAACTTAACCTGCATAGTGCCTCAGGTAGCAGGGCCTCAAGAAAATTATGCGGACTATTTTCCAAACGGTGATTATCGTACGGAATATGCAGAGCAGTTAGATGGGCTTGGGTTCGGAATATCTCCCATCCTTCTTGCAAATCCGGTACACAATAACCTATGGACATTTATTGAAAAGCAAAATTATTATCCCGACAGCATTCGGGTCCCTGCATTTATGATCGGTGGCTGGTACGATCATACGATCGAGCTCATGCTTCCATTCTTCAATGCAATACGGACACAATCGGCCCCCAGTGTACAAAATCAACATCGCCTTTTGATGGGGCCATGGGTGCACGGCGGTCATGGAGCCGCGTACGTAGGTTCAGCAACTGCCGGACAACTTAGCTATACTAATTCAGCGGGATGGAGCGATTCTCTTGCAATGCTTTTTTTTGATCATCACCTGAGAGGCATCACAAACAATTGGAACAATAGTCCGTACGTGCAATATTACCAGATGGGCGATAATCTGTGGCAGAGTTCCTCCACATGGCCTCCGTCAGGATTAACAAATTACAAATTATATTTTCATCCTGACACAAGTATGGACTTAACTGCGCCTGCAGCAAGCAGTACCCATTCGCTCAGTTATAATTATGATCCGACAGATCCTTCTCCTACGCTTGGAGGTTCAACGATCAGGCTGGACCTGAATCAAGGGCCTTACGATCAGGATTCAGCCGTGGAAAGTAGGAACGATGTGCTTAAATTTACGTCCGCTGTTCTTGTCCAGGATGTGGTGATGAAAGGAAACGCAGTAGTTCATCTCAGCGTTTCATCCAACAGGAAAGATACGGATTTTGATGTGCGCCTCACAGATGTTTATCCGGACGGACGTTCCATGCTCGTGAATGACGGCACTTGCAGGATGAGGTTCAGAAAAGGGTTCACCGCTGCCGATACAGCGGTAATGATCCCCGGTACTACTTACACCTGCGATATTACTCTGCCCAATACGTCCATCACATTTAAAACAGGGCATAAGATCAGGGTGGATATTACTTCTTCCAATTACCCGCGCTTTAACCGCAACGCAAATAACGGGGGAGTCATGTATCCCGGAAATAACGGAGACAGTTTAGTGAATCCGGTAATTGCAACGAATACGATTTACATGGATGACCTCATTAAGAATTCCTACATAAGTATGCCGCTCACAGCCAATCCACCGCTTGCCATTCAGGAGTCCGCTGAGGATGAAATGAACCCGGACGTGTATCCGAACCCCACCACAGGAAAATTTTTTGTTGTGGCCCCGGAGAAAGGCCTTCAGAGTTTTGATGTTTATACTATGCTGGGAGAAAAAATAATTTCATCAACTCCTATTTCTCCAGGAGAACAGCCATGGGCCATTGATCTGTCCGCTCAGCCCAAAGGGATCTATTTTTTGAAATGTAAAACGGAGAACAAGGGAGCCGTTGTAAAGAAAATTGTTGTGATCTGACTCTAACCTCTTTTCTATTTATTCTCTTCCAAAAAAAATATTTCGATGCGGTTATTGGCATCGGCTTCTACTGAATTGGATGGTTTAGGATACAGCATGAACAAGCTGCCGAAGCTGACCGGTGTCATTCTGTTATTTGCAACGCCTCTATTCAGCAGATAGTCGTATATCTCGTTCGCTTTTTCTTCGCCAAGCTTTTTATCCGGGCCGCTGTTAGATGCAACGGCAGGGTTGTTTACATGGCCCTCAATATGCACATCCATGGTCTTATATTTCATCATCAGCCTTGCCAATGCATTCAGAGAAGGGTAGGAGGCAGGCAACAAGCGGCCGGACTTCGTATTATAGGAGATTCCATCGAGTATATATTTTTTTCCGCGGACCAACTTAAGAAGGGTGGTCTTGAGATCTTTTTGAGCATACCCTGTTTTGGCAAATTCACTTAACGCTATCTGCCTGCATTCTATAAAAGAACTGTCGCTGGTATAAAGTATGGAATAAAATTCATCGTCCTTAAGTTTGGCTGTGAATAAATACTTTCCATCCTCATTGCTTTTGGTGACAGCAATTATTTTTCCATCCATATTCTCCACCCACACGGTAGCGGGGACCGGTTTCTTCTTTTCATCAATGACAGTTCCGCCAATAGTTATTTCCTTGAGATAATAAAGTTTTACAATATGGCCCTGGCCTTTATTGTGTACGTTATCCAATGCCAGATAATATTTTTCACCTTTCCGAACGAATAATGATCTCGAGAAAGGTTCTCCAACCCCTACAGGAATATTTTCTTGTTCGGCATCATAAGCAAGTCCGATGACAGGAACTCCTTCTTTGCTATCGGAATGAGAAAGATTTGTGCGGACCGGAACCAGATAGCCTTGTCTCACATTGTCACAAAAGCAGCTGTCGGTCCATTTGTAAAGCATAAAATCATAATCATTCTTCGGGTTTACAGAGGTTATTTCAAGGATCACATCTCCGTCATCAGGCACTACAAAATAATACCAGGCCGAGTTGCGCTCCCTTTCAAACGTAAATACATCCTGCTCATCACAAGCTTTGATATCCATCACCTTGCCAAAACTTTTCGGAGAAACGGTGGGGCCGTAATTTCCTTTCTTGGTAGTGCTCAGCTTGATAGCTTTTTTGCAATCTGCTTCAACAGGTAGTCCTTTTTGCGCAGGTTTAGAGCCCGATTTCTGGGCAATGGAATAAATAAAAAAAAGAGAGAATAAAAATGTGGAGAGAATTCCTTTCGTCATACAAGTACGAAAGTAGGGATTTTGTTTACTTCTTGAAATCCTCTTAACATAATATAGCCCGATGTTCAAAATTATTTTTTCGGCAAATGATAATCTATATTCCAGAACTTAACATACTCTTCGAGCGGCTGTAGACCGACATCTTGTCTGCGTTTATTCACATTTGGTTCGTCTAGCATTTTATAAATAGTGCTTTTCCCGGTTGAGTCGGTATTTATTTGTGATCCGTATATTTGAGGCCTGCCGTTACGCATTTCAATACGATCCATAAGTAAGGCGAGAGAAAAGGCATTTGCTTTTTTGTTCTTCACAGCCTCTTTCATCATGGGCAAATAATATTCCTGGGCTTTAAGATCAGCATGCTGTATCACCAGAAATAAACAGTCATTTCCTTTTTGCCCGACTACATCAGCTCCCAGCCAACCGTATTTATCCAAAATTCTTTTTACAATTACTAAGTTGGATGAATCTTTTCTGTGAATTATTTCCCAGAGGTCTTTTACTTCGTTGGATCTGTAGCCGTGTTTCTTTGCAATGGAATCTTCCATCAGCCTGTATTGCTGATCATCCTTGTATACGTTCTCCAGTAAAAAGGTAAGTGTTTTGTTGCTTTGTCCAAAAGAAGAAGCTGCAATAGTGCAAAAAAGGAAGACGAAAATATACTTTTTCATTTCAAGCATTCTAAAAAAATCCCATCAAGAACTTTTAAAAGTTCTTGATGGGATTAAAGGTCAATATGATAATTATTGTTTTTCTACAATTGTCTTCATGTTATCCAGGCCTTTTTCAAGATCAGGGCCCACCATTTTATCCATGTCCATTAACAAACACATCAGGTTCATAGGGTATGGCGATTTGCCGAAGAACCCCCATTTTACTTTTGTTTGAGTGCTGTCAACAGCTTCCGTGACCATATAGGCGTTGTCGGTCATCGTCATAGGTTTAGTAAAACGCAGTTCCATATCAACACGCGATCCTTCTGTGATCTTCTTGATCTCCTGTTCACCCCAGCCAACTTCTTTGTTCTCACTTTGCCATGAAGAAACAAACCCTACCGTTCCGTCATCGCCCTTGTAATCCATTTTAGCATTTGGGTCTTTCATATTCCACACACTGTAGTTGTTTTGGTTCTTAATGTGTTTTACATAATCAAATACCACCTGTTTGGGTTTTTTGACAATTGTTTCGCGCTCCACAGCGTATTCTCCATTAACGAACAATGCGGCAATGAGTGGTATCGCAACGATAACAACGATCACGATCACAATAATTTTAACGATTTTCATTTTATTGGGGGTTTAGAATTGATTGTAAAAGTAAAACTATTTGCTAATTGATTCAGATCGTCTGCTTTTTCAGTTTCTTCATAGCTTTTCATTTTTTCGTTCTCTGTTTGATATAAACCTGATTTCGTTCGTTTGGATCGGTTGTTTATATGTCAATTTGAACTGTTATGAATTTCTTTCAAAAATTCATTTTTTATCCTATAATGATTAAATATCTATTATATGAAGTGTAATATATAATAATACTTGTTTACCAAAAACTATTGACATGAAGTAAATTTGACTAAATAAATAAGGAATAATATGAGATCACTTTCTATCACCCTATTATTTTTTCTATCCGCTCTGATCGTGGCTGGACAAACTTCTGTCTGGAACACTCATCCTGAACGTGAAGAACAGGTGTTTATTGAAAACAAAGGTCAGTTCGATCAAGGATACAATGATGGACGGGGAGAAATTTTATTTGGATCGTCTGAAAATGGAATGAACATGAGCTGGAGTGCGAAGGGCCTTACTTACGAAGTGACAGAGAAATACCTGAGCGAAGAAGCAAAGAGGGAAATGGAAAAAGAGGGGGAAGCAGAAGAAGCCTGGGAACACACAAAATTGAAATATCATTACCTGCATATGGAGTGGATCGGCTCCAATCCAAACCCGGTTGTGGTGAAAGCGGAACCTGTGTCGTATTATTTCACCTACTCCGACAGAAATGACAGATCCGGACAAACCGGTATCAAAGCGAAGGCATTCAAAAAAATAATTTACAAAAACATTTATCCCGGCATTGATGCAGAATACATCCTCCCTGAAAAGGGCGGAGTGAAATATTCTTTCATTGTGCATCCGGGAGCAGATATTGGTCTTATAAAAATGAAATACAAGGGAGCGGATCAGGTAAGCCTTAATAATAATTCGATACAAATAAAATCAGGCGGCTGCGGCGACCGCATGGAGCATAGTCCTGAAACATATTATGAAAACGGAACGAAAATATCTTCCCTGTTCACGATGCAGAACGGGATCATCGGTTTCGATGTTCCGAACTATGATAATTCCAAAACAATCATCATAGATCCCTGGGTAGCTGTGGTAAGTTTCCCTAATAATTATCCCGCTAACGCCAGCGCAACAGCAAGGGCAAAAACAGGTTATGATGTTTGTTTTGATTACAGCGGAAACGCCTGGGTGCTGGGAGGAGACATATTTACTGCTGCCTATGTAGCTAAGTACAGTAACACAGGCTCTTTACTCTGGATATATAAAGTCCCTCTTGCACCTTCCGGGCCCTGGGGACCTGATGATCTGATTGGGGATATAGAAGTAAATAAAGCAAGCGGCACCGCTTACGTTTGCCAAGGTGCCAATGTGTGGCAAGCCAATGTTACGGGCGCTGCTATTTTTAAATTAAACCCTGCAGGAACTTTAGTTAAAACATTTGCCGGACATAAGTGGTGCGCTGAAATATCACGCTTACGGCTTACTTGTGCGGGGCAGCTTTATGGCACCGGAGGAGGGATCACTTTGGGCGGCCAGGGGAAATACCAGGTATTTTCCATTGATACCAACTTAACTGCTATGACAGGTACTCACGTTACAACCAGTCAAAATGGTGACCACGACTGCAACTTAATGACCCTGGACCCATCGGGAAATTCTATGTACCACAATTATAATTATCCTGCGCCCGGCTCTCCGGATTTTTTACACAACAATGAAATGTATAAGGAACCGATTCCTGCCTTATCTCCATCCGTATGGAAAAACCCGGGGCCGATCTATGCTTTTACTGAATTGAATTCTATACACTATGCGCAGCCCGCTCCTTACAGCACCAACACAGGGCGTATCAACATGTTCAACGGAATGGTATGCGGGAATGGATATTTATATACCTATAACGGTGACACGCTTAAAAAATGGGATAAAGGAACAGGCGCTTTCGTAGGACAAGTAAAAACAGGAGGCAAGAGATATTGGAACGGAGGTTTGGATATTGATCTTTGCGAATACGTTTATGCAGGCGTAGGAAGTGTCGTTAAAGTATATGATGGAGGCTTAAATTTGGTTAAGACGATTCCACTTCCTGATACAAGCTGCTATGATGTTAAGATTGACAGAAAAAATAGTTTACTCTATGCAACAGGGGTAGGATATGTTTGTTCTATTGCCATCACTCCTCCGGTACTTCAACTCACCACCACAGTTACCCCTTCCGGCTGCGGAAGCGGCTGCAACGGAACAGCATCAGCGAATATCAGCTGCAACACAGCTGCGTTCAATTATCTATGGATGCCCGGAGGACAAACAACTCCAAACGTTACAGGACTTTGTCCCGGAACTTATACGGTGATTGCAACCACCGATGTAACCTGTGCAAAAACAATTGGAGATACAGCAATCGTTACGATCACATCCGGAACCGGTGTTCCTCCTACAGCCAATATGAACCAGACAAATGCAAGCTGTGCCGGCAATGACGGAACAGGAACTGCCGTTGTTTCCGGTGGA
Organism: Bacteroidota bacterium; assembly: GCA_023251625.1. Lineage (GTDB taxonomy): Bacteria > Bacteroidota > Bacteroidia > Palsa-948 > Palsa-948 > Palsa-948. The sequence continues at coordinate 220 of JAHEYK010000016.1, read as the reverse complement.
GTATCACCTTACACGTATAGTTGGTCACCTTCAGGAGGCACGAATGCTATTGCCAGCGGATTAAATGCAGGCACATACACAGTCACAGTTACCGATGCCATAGGATGTGTAACCAGTAATACCATTACGATCACCCAAACGGGCGGCCTTGCAGTTGTAGCAAACAGCAGCACCGTTTGTGCCGGGCAGAGCGTAACACTTTCTGCCTCAGGAGGCACCA
>JAHEYK010000166.1 GCA_023251625.1 Bacteroidota bacterium | reverse complement strand
ATTTATTTACGGATTTAATTTCCTGAAGGGCACAGATATTTTTTCTTCCCGGGATACATACTATGCAGTCTATCCTGAGATAAGCGGCATTGTGGAGGCAAATCCCGTACAGGTGAATGGCTTCAAAGTAGGCAGGGTCAAAAAGATCGAGCTCCTCGACACATCCGGCCGATTGCTTGTCACCATGTCCATTTCCGACCAGAGGCTCCGGATCACAAAAGGAACTGTTGCCCGGATCGTAAGTTCTGATCTGCTGGGAGCAAAAGCCATTGAGCTAGTCCTTGGAAAAAGTAATGCGTATGCAAAAAATGGCGATACACTTGCCTCTGAGATCGATCCTTCACTTCAACAATCGGTGGAAGGAGCCATAAAACCTTTGAAAGACAAAGCAGAAAAACTCATTGCTTCTATCGATTCCATTATGGTTGTTGTGCAGGCCGTATTCGATAAAAATACACGGGAAAATCTCAGTAAAAGTTTTGACAACATCAAACATGCCCTGGAAACTTTTGACCACACATCCATGCGCCTCGATACGATGATGGCGGAAGAAAGGACAAAAATTTCTGTTATCTTTTCAAAAGTTGAATCCATTGCCTCGAATCTGGCAGCTAACAACGATAACATTTCAAATGCGCTGAAAAACTTTTCCTCGTTAAGCGATACGCTTGCCAAAGCCCGGCTTTCCAAAACAATTGAAAATGCAAATATTGCCCTGGCCAGTATTGCAAATGTGATGGATAAAATAAATAAAGGTGAAGGCTCTGCAGGCTTATTGATCAAAGACGATAAGCTTTATAAGAACATCAACGCATCCTCTGCTTCACTTGACAGTCTGCTCATCGACATGAATGAAAACCCATGGAGATACTTTTCTCTTTACGGAAAAAAGAAAAGAACTAAAAAACGCAAGTCCTGATCTTCCCCATGGGAATTCCAAACATCATATTCATCCTGCTTCTCATCGCAGGAGTTGCCTTGTTTTTTATCAACGCGAAAAAGATCCGCAGAAACATCCTTTTGGGAAGAGATATTGACCGCAGCGACAGGCCCGCCGAACGCTGGAAGATCATGACGCTTGTGGCACTCGGACAAAAAAAGATGTTCGCGCGGCCCATCCCTGCCCTGCTCCACTTATTTGTGTATGTTGGTTTTATCCTGATCAACATTGAAGTGCTGGAAATGTTCATTGACGGGGCTTTTGGCACACACCGATATCTTTCACTTTTGAATTTTGAAGGTTTTCATTTTTATAATTTCCTCATAGGATTTTTTGAAGTGCTCGCCTTTTTTGTAACGCTTGGATGCGCACTCTTTCTGGTGCGCAGAAATATTATTCATGTAAAGCGATTGGCGATGAAAGAACTGAACGGCTGGCCACGCACAGATGCCAATCTTATTTTGATCTCTGAAATTTTATTGATGAGCGCGTTGTTCCTCATGAACGCTGCCGACCAAACCCTTCAGCACATGGGCAGCGAGCATTACATATTGGCCGGAAGTTTTCCTATCAGCAAATACTTAGCACCCATATTGAGCGGAATTTCAGAACATTCGCTGATAATGATCGATAGAACCTGCTGGTGGTTTCACATCGCAGGCATTTTAGGATTTTTGAACTATCTCGTCATTTCGAAACACCTGCACATCTTGCTGGCATTTCCGAACGTATTCTTTTCAAATCTATATCCCAAAGGAAAGTTTACAAATCTGGAAAGTGTTACGAACGAAGTAAAAGCCATGCTGGACCCCAACTTTACGCCTCCAGCTCCGACAGAAGGCGCTCCTCAGCGTTTTGGAGCCAAAGATGTTTTTGATCTGACCTGGAAACAACTGATGGATTCTTATTCCTGTACCGAGTGCGGACGATGCACATCCGCCTGCCCGGCTAATCAAACAGGGAAACTTTTATCTCCTCGAAAAATTATGATGGACACGCGCGACAGATTGGAAGAAGTAGGAAAAAATATTGACAAGAATGGCAAATTCACGGATGATGGAAAAACACTTTTTAGAAATTATATTTCTGCCGAAGAACTGTGGGCCTGCACCACCTGTAACGCCTGCGTGCAGGAATGTCCGGTAAATATTGATCCGCTTTCTATTATTGTTGACGTCAGAAGGTTTTTAGTGATGGAACAAAGCGCAGCACCCCAATCATTGAATATGATGAGTACCAATATTGAGAACAACGGGGCTCCGTGGCAGTATTCACCGGCAGATAGATTGAATTGGGCGAAGGAGAGCCAGTAGCCAGTAGACAGTAGACAGTAGACAGTAGACAGTAGACAGTAGACAGTAGACAGTAGACAGTAGACAGTAGACAGTAGACAGTAGACAAAAAATACAGAAATGAAAGTTGAATTAGTTGAAATAAAAGAAAATGGAAAGAAGATCTCTCCAATTCTCCCGAAGGATGTAAAGAATTTCCTTGTTGATATTGATGGGACTGTAGGCGATGATATTCCGAACGAAGAGCCTGAAAGAATGGAAGATGCTGCTATTTATCCCGATGCACTGGAAAAAGTGAACCAATGGTTTGAAGAAGGGCATATCATCACCTTTTTTACCTCACGCACCGAAGCACACCGTGAAGTTACCGAACGATGGCTGAAAAAGAATGGCTTCAAATACCACGGACTGCTGATGGGCAAACCACGT
>JAHEYK010000115.1 GCA_023251625.1 Bacteroidota bacterium | reverse complement strand
TGTGTCAGCCGTTTCGCCGGACTGTGAAATGGCAATCACTACATCATCTTCGCCGATAATTGGATTTCTATAACGGAATTCAGAGGCATATTCCACTTCGACGGGAATCCTTGCCAAGTCCTCGAATAAATATTCGCCAACTAATCCTGCGTGCCAGGAAGTTCCGCAGGCAACAAAGATGATACGTTTGGCATTGATCATCTTTTGCTCGTAATCTTTGATTCCGCCGAGGTTTACTTTGCCTTCCTCAGGAACCAACCTGCCGCGCATGCTGTCTTTGATAGAACGCGGCTGTTCGTAAATTTCCTTGAGCATGAAATGAGGATAGCCGCCTTTTTCCAGCGCTTCGAGTTTCAGTTCAAGCTCTTGTATATAGGGTGTTTTCTTTTTATTGCGTATGGTCTTGATCTCGAGTTTGCCTTTACGCGGTATCACGGCTACTTCTTCATCGCCGAGATAGACCACATTCTTGGTGTATTCTACAATGGGTGTGGCGTCGGATGCAATAAAATATTCGCCCTTGCCGATTCCAATTACGAGGGGGCTTGATTTCTTGGCCGCAATAAGCTCATCCGGATTATTTTTCGACATCACCACGATGGCATAAGCGCCGATCACTTCGTTCAGCGCCTGGCGTACTGCCTCGGCCAGGTCTACTTTTTCGTTTTGCTGAATGTCCTCAATAAGATGTACCAGCACTTCTGTATCTGTATCGCTGGAGAATTTATGTCCTCGCTTTTGCATTTCTTTTTTCAGCGGAGCGTAATTCTCAATAATGCCGTTATGAATGATCACTAGGTTTTTGGACTGGGAAGAATGTGGGTGTGCATTTACATCGTTGGGAGGGCCGTGTGTTGCCCAGCGCGTGTGCCCGATGCCGATGTTGCCGTGAGTATCCTTTTTTGCAATGAAATGTTCCAGATCAGCAACTTTTCCTTTGCACTTGTAAACGTTCAATTTGGAATTAAGCAAGGCAACGCCTGCGCTGTCATAACCTCTGTATTCAAGGCGATGAAGTCCCTTAATAAGGATAGGGTAAGCTTCTTTATTTCCTATGTACCCAACTATTCCGCACATATTTACGTAATAAGATTATGGCTGTGAAGGTAACAAGAATTAATGGAAGATATTGTATCTCAGCCTATAATTTTATTAATTTTCATGAGGTGATTTTATCAAACGGAAAGATGAGAGTGCTAATTACAATATATATCATTTGCTTTTTTTTCTGCTTTAGCTGTAGAGGGCAAAGCAGTCCTTCCGGTGGTTTAGAGGTTGTTACCTTCTATGCTGACCTGCCTGTAAAACAATCCGTCTATTTTGAAGCGTTTGGTAACAGCGGTAATCTATATTCGTTTAATTACGACCGAAGCCTACTTTCGATCAAGCGGAATTCAGGAAGATTTAACCGATATGTTTTACGTGTAGGGGTCAATTACTTTGAAAAACTTGCGGTGCCGATTATGGTGCTTTTTGACACGGGCAACGAAGGCTATTTTGAGTTCGGTGCCGGCTGGGTACCCTGGTTCTCGAAAGAAAAAAGGGTGGATGGAGTCGCAGCCTTTGCCGGATTCAGATACATGCCTAGCGAAGGCGGCATGACAGCCCGGGCAGGACTTACTCCCACCTACATGATCCAAGGAACCGATCATTGGAATATGATCGTTGGGGTGAGTATTGGTTACTCTTTTTAAATGGGGGAATAGCTATTTGCTTTCGAATTTTTCTTTAACAATTTGAGCAAAAACACGATTTTCTATTTTACTTTCCAGCCAGCTTATGAAATCAAATTGGGTAAAGACTTGATCTCCGGAATCTTTTTTAAATATATCTTCCACCTCCTTTTTGAATACAATAAAAAGATCCCTCAATTGTTTTCGATCAAAAGTCTCTTTTAGAAACTCCCGCAGGAATCCGAGGAACGCATTTTGAAATGAGTTAAGCCGCTCCATTTTTAATAAAAATCGGTATGTAGATTTTATGAGGTAGGGCATTAGGTCGAAGTGTTTGAGTTCAAAATGAACGAGTAGGTAGAATATTTTTTGAAAACTTCGCAGATCGGGTTCTAGCTGCATGGTGATCTGGTTGTTAATTTTATTCAGCCAGCTAAGTGCTTTGTGAAAATCTCCTGTTCCGAAATAGGTGTTTGCAATGGAATTATATAGAACAAACAGGTCCTTCTGATTCAGGTCTTGCGCATACACTTCTGCTTTTCCAAGTACTTTTTGTTCAAAATAGTTCAGGGAAAGCTCAAATTCTCCGATTAGATTGTGGTAGTTGAGGATATGATAATTTAATTGCCAGAAATAGATCTCACCGGTTTTATTTCGAACAAATTTTTCTGCTTGCTGCAGCTGTTCGATCCAGAATTTCAGGTCCTTAATATTCTTTTGCCATAGGCAGCTTGAAATGACATTGTTCAGTACCACCAAATAGCTATAGGTATCATATTGGATCATAAAAGGATTTTCACGGTAATGCAATGCCATTTTTCGGGAGAGCTCCGATATTTTTTCCATGTTTTCAGTGAACATGTTGTAAAATATATGACATTGAAGAAAATGGACCTTTCCTGTAAATGTTTTAATTTTTTTTTCATCATGTAGTAAGGGGTCATCCAGATAACCTTTCATGATATCATTTTTGTTCCCCTTTTTTCCTTCTGTAAAATAGTTTACGGCTATTTTTCCGCTCAAGTCACCCAGTAACTTATTCTGTTTAATGGTGTCTAGCACTTCGGATTCCTCCTGTTCAATGGATTTTATTTTTTTTAACTCGAGCATCTTCCACACCACTCTTCTTTTTAAGCGCAGTATTTCCAGAATGGAATTCCGTAGTTCATGTTTTTTTGCTATTCCATGTGCTTTTTCTATAATATGATCACATTCCTTATACATGGCTTTCTCATACAAAAAATCTGACCTGTTCAGCAGACTTCTCACCTGGGCGTCAATACTGTTGGTTTGGCGGTATAATTCCATGCTTTTAAGGATGAGGCTATACAGGTAGTTTTTTGTAACGCTGAATTGTTTTAGAAAAATCTTTCCTGCGAATTTTTTCTTGATGAGGGTTTCATCATAAATATCTTGCTTCTCAATGGCATTGAATAAGAGTACATAATTACTTTCTGATTTGCCATGTGTTAAGGCAAAGCATTTGAAATACCGCTTTTCAGTTTTGGTTAGGCTTTTAATAAGGGTAAATAGAGAATCATCCTGTTTCATAGGAATTTAAGCAAATATTGAATTTTTTGATTAAATAACAACATATATACGATAATTTCAGCAAATATATAAAATATACATGTATAGGAATTTAAGATATGGGTCAATGTGGTTTGTTTTTTTACCTATTCAAACCCACCTTTACGGTATAGAAAACAACCAACAGAAACAATAAAATACTAAAATGAAAATAAGATTTTTATTCAGCGCGGTTCTTTCTTTCTCGCTTTTTCTTTTGCAGGTTCTCCATGCGCAAGGTCTATGTGGAGACGTTGGAGTGGAAAACGGTTGGAGTTCTTGGAAAGCGGCAACAGGAGTTTATTTTGGAGGTGTTGTTACGCTGAATGCAACGAACCTGATTCCTACGGCTCCGCGTTTTAATCTTACCAGTGGTGCTGGATTGGATGGTTGCACCCCCGGGCCGAATCCAAACGATCCTCCTTTGCAGCTTGTTGCACCGGGATTTGGTAATGCTTCCATTCAATTGGGTCATCCCAAATCAAATGGTTATGACGACGGATGCAGCGCTCCTTATCCCACTATGGCAGGTGGATGTGTTGAGCAGCTAACCTACGCGTTAACAGTTACGCCGCAGGATACGAACTTCCTGTATGCCTATGCGGTAGTTCTTGAGAATCCAACGAATGTGCCGCACAGTGCGAATGATGTCCCTTTTGCTGAAATATACATGCGCGACCAGAACGGCGATACGATCTCGTGCAGCTACCATAAATATACCGGCAGTATAAATGCTACCGGTGTAATTCCTCCCGGTATGTATGCTGCCTCTTGCGCGGGTCCGGTAGTGGCAGGTTACGGACCGAATGGGAATGATGTAGCTTATTCGCCATGGTCAGTGAACGGTCTTTCATTGAAAAACTATGTTGGTCAAACCATCACAATTGTACTCACCAATGCAGACTGCGGCCGAAGCGGTCATTTTTGTCACTCTTATTGGGATTTTTCTTGCGCAACCACAGTCGTATCTTCAGGATGTAAAGCGCAATCAAGTTCATTTTGTGCACCGGCTCCCACTCCGGGAAATTCATATACCTATCAATGGTATCAAAACGGGAACACCTATTCAGGACCTAATTCTACTTCGCAATGTATCGCGCCAACGATCCAGGCGGGAGATACTTTCTCAGTTAAGATACATCAGCAATCAGGTTGTGACTTCTGGATGAAATATGTTCCACAGCCCATGAGTATTGTTGCAGCAGCGGGCCCCAACAGCACCATATGTGCCGGCCAACCTATTACCATCAATGCTTCCGGCGGTGGGAATTATTCCTGGAGCAATGGGCAAACAACTTCATCCATCACATTTACTCCATTGGCAACAGCTAATTATTCAGTGGTTGTTTCAAGTGGAGGGTGTTTAGATACCGCCTTTGCTTCCGTAACGGTGATCCCTTCCCCGATTGCTTTAGTATCGCCGACAACAGTTTGCATTGGACAAAGTGCCATTCTCACCGCAAGCGGAGGAGGGAATTATTTGTGGAGCAATGGGTCTACGGCATCCGTGATCAGTGTTACGGCTACTGCAACAGCAACGTATTCGGTCATTGTTTCGGCAGGAGGTTGTTCTGATACTACAAGCGGCAAAATTTTCATAACCCCTTCTCCTGTTGTTGACCTGGGAAATGATCAAACCATTTGCAGTGGACAAAATTTTACACTTGATGCAGGAAATCCCGGCGTAAGTTACATCTGGAGTACCGGAGCTACTACGCAAACGATCTCTGTTTCTGGAGCAGGAACCTACTGGATAATTGTAGGAATGAACAATTGTCTGGCAACCGATACCATAAAAACATTCATCGCTCCGAACATTCATCTGCAAGATTCATCGCTCTGCGTTACTTCACCCATTGTGTTGGATGCGGGAGCGGGAGCCAGCTCTTATCTGTGGAGCAATGGAGCAGTAACCCAGAGCATCGCAGTGGAGGCCTCGGGAAGTTATTGGGTAACGGCTATGTTCGGAAGTTGCCCTTCGGGCGATACCGCAAAGATCACAGGCGAAGAAGGGGCGGGCTCTTTGTATGTTCCCAATGCCTTCACTCCAAACGATGACAACCTGAATGAAGTTTTTCTGGCGAAAGGCACCGGGATTGTTTCATTTAATATGTCTGTGTTTGACCGATGGGGCAATTTAATTTTTGCGTCAGATGATGTAAATAAAGGATGGGATGGAAAAATTGAGGGTGGACATTATATTTTCAAGCAGGATGGACAGGAAGTTTCACAGGAAGATGTGTATGTGTGGAAAATTGATTACACAACCCAGTGTTTTCCATTAGTACGCAATAAATTAATGGGACACGTAAGCATCGTTAAATAATTTTTTAAAACAAAACCAAAATGAAAAAAAACATTTACACAACAGTAGCAGTTTGTCTGAGCTTTTTTTGTTCGCAGGCTCAACTTACTTACACTCCAATTACCAACGGACTGAATACGATTCTGTTTGAAGGAGGGCCCACGGAAATAGAAGTGGGAGACATTGACAATGATGGAGACCTTGACATAGTTTCCATTGGCGATCATGGAAGTCCGATGATCAATGCAACGGAAACAGGAATAATGGTTTGGAAAAATAATGGAACCGGAACTGCCTGGTCGCAAACTCAGCAAGGAGGCTTTGGTTATGGGGGCTGCGCGTTGGGAGATGTTAACAATGATGGTAAAATGGATATTGGATATTCCATGCATCATAATCAATCTACTACCGATTTTGGTGACCAGATCATGGAAGTGGCACTTGGCAACGGAGCAGGAACATCCTGGACGCCATATGATGATGGCTTAGCAACCAACGGAGAAAGCTGGGGAATGTTCGGTACCGATTTTGCAGATGTGAACAGTGATGGGCTCCTGGATGTGGGTGCGAATGCTTTCGGGCTTTCCGGAATTCATGTTTACAAGAACAATGGGAGCGGAACGTGGACACAGACCTGGGGGATGACTGGTGGAAATTCAAAGAATGCTTTTATGTTTGGTGACTTTGATAATGATGGAAATACAGACCTCACCGCAGCCAGCGAATTGGGAATTATATGGAAGAACAATGGCGCCGGGCAATTTTCTCCAATGCAAAATGGATTTATGCCTGCCGATACCGTACAGGATTACGGATATGTGTGTTTAGCTGTGGGCGATGTGAATAATGACGGAGCAAAAGATATTGGAGTAGTTGATCTGTTTGCCCCTGAGGTAAGGGTTTTTACTTACAATAAATCGCTAAGCACCTGGCAAAACATTTCAAACGGTCTACCAGTTAACACCAGCGGCTCAACGTGGAACATCGCTCTTGATGACATGGATATGGATGGAAAGTGTGATGTTGTATTATTTGAAAAGGACAGCATTGTTATTTATAAAGGCGATGGTGCCGGCAACTGGACCCGTTCAGGAATGATACTGGTTGCTGAAGAATCCTACGTGGCTGTACGTACCGGTGATTTCGATCACGATGGATATACTGACATTGTATATTTAGGAAGTTCATCAATAGGCGGAACTAATTTTCTTCGCGTCTATCTACATGCGGTTTCAAATCCGTCCCTTGCCATTTTACCGAACTATCCTCAAGGTAACGAATGTTTTCAGCCAAACTCAGTGCAATTTATAAAATGGCAGAGCAGCGTGCCTGTTGGGCCTTCAGCACAGGTTACAATCGAGTTTTCTTCGGCCGGAAACAGTGGACCCTGGACAAACGTTGCATCTAGCATTCCTAATTCGGGTGTTTATCAATGGACAACACCTGCTGTGAGTTCCACAAATTGTTATTTGCGCTTCACTATCAGTAATGGAAGTTCCACGCAAATGGTAATTACTTCCGCAGCGTTTGGAATCGGCGCCTGTACTACTTCAACCGGAATAAATGATCCTGAGGAGGAATCAGGCATCAGTATTTTCCCGAATCCTTCTGCGGATGGAATATTTAATATTGAAAGTGCTGAGTTTAACGTTCAGAGTTTAGAAGTACACAATCTGCTTGGAGAAAAAGTAACATCCGAAATTATAAATGCCAAAACAAGAGCTTTAAACCTGTCAGAAGCAGGCACTGGAGTATATTTTATTCAGTTAACATCAGGAGATAAGATATATGCTAAGAAAGTAGTGGTACAATAGATTTTTAAACAAAGCCGACAATAGGATTAAAAATTTTAAACATGAAAAATATCATCTTTTTTATCAGTACGTGTTTTGTATCAGTCATGTTACTTATGCAGAATGCTACTGCGCAAACCACGGGTTCATTCGACAGGAAGGTGAATTTTTCGGGAGATCCCAATTGGACTCTTTCATACTATGTGCCCGCCGGTTATAATGCAGCAAATAAATATAAATTAATTATCGCACTGCATGGTATGGGCATGACTCCTCAGGGAATGCGCGATGTTGTGAGAGATTACGCGGTAAACGACCCTGCATCGCCCGTGTATAATGCCATTGTGGTTGCCCCTTGGGCCGGAAGTGATGCTAACTATAATTTCTGGTCTCCAGTGAGCGATACGGGTATTGTTACTAAATCCATGGTTGATGCTATCTCTGCCTATAATATTGACCCGAAGTATATCTATCTGAACGGTTTTTCTTTTGGGGGAAGAGCTGCTTTGCGTTACGGATTAATAAATTACTGGCGATTCAGAGGGATCGAACTATGGGCCCCGGCAATTCAATCAACACAAGAAGCTAATAACCAGGCTTCGTTTACTTACCCGTATCAAAATGCAAAATATATTCCGATATGTATTACGGTGGGGGCAGAGGATGGATATATCCAGGATCAGCGTATACCACCTGTGATGGTGCAATTGTCAGCAGCGGGAGCCATTACAAAGGTGCAGATCGAGATGGGTATGGACCATATGTCTCCTTCAAGTGATTATATGTTCAGCGCTTATGATTTTTTGGATAAAAATGCTTCAAGCTACATGATTAATGACGCTAGTGTCAGTGCGATCCTGTCTCCTTTTGATGAGGAATGCAACACCGCCATTACACCTCTGGTTACTATTCAAAATAAAGGGAGTAATAATCTTACCTCAGCTACCCTCAATTACCAGATGGATAATGGAACAGTGAATACCTACGCGTGGTCTGGTAATCTTCCGCGCCTTGGAACTTATACCGTAACATTGTCTGTACAAGCAGTATCGGTTGGATCTCATGTTTTCAAAGCGTACACTTCTTTGCCTAATGGAGTCACGGATGCTGTACCTGCCAACGATATGACCATTAGAAATTTTAATTCGCTCATCAATGGTTCTCTTTCTCT
>JAHEYK010000114.1 GCA_023251625.1 Bacteroidota bacterium | reverse complement strand
TCCGCTCACAACTGCACCAGTAGACTTTGCAGTCTTTACGATTTTTTCTGCCGACTTGTCCACGAGGTGGTGGTCGTAAGATTTTAACTTGATGCGAATTTTCTGCTGGCTCATATTTTTTAAATTAAACTTTTTCTGCTTTTTTACCTTTTGCTTTTGAAATTACTTCTTCAGAAATATTTCTTGGAGTTTCTGCATAGTGCGAAAATTCCATCGTAGAAGTTGCACGTCCGGAAGTGAGGGTACGTAATTGTGTTACATAGCCGAACATTTCTCCCAGCGGAACTTTTGCTTTGATCACCTGGGCATTTCCTTTGCTGTCCATTCCTTCAATAATTCCTCTGCGTCTGTTCAAGTCACCTACAACGTCTCCCATATATTGTTCCGGAGTGATAACTTCCATTTTCATGATAGGCTCGAGCAGAATAGGTTTTGCTTTTGGCAGTGCCTCACGGAATGCGGTACGTGCGCAGATCTCAAAAGAAAGCGCATCAGAATCCACATCGTGGTAAGAACCGTCTGTTACAACAATTTTCATTGTCTGCATCTGGAATCCGGCTAAAACACCATTTGTCATGGCAGCGCGGAAACCTTTTTCGATAGCAGGAATAAATTCACGTGGAATGGCACCACCGGTAACTTCGTTTTCAAATTGTAACCCGCCATTCTTTGCGTCCGGTACAAATTCAGCATCCACAGGAGAAACTGTGAACTCAATGTCGGCAAATTTACCGCGGCCACCTGTTTGTTTCTTATATACTTCGCGATGTTCAATCTTCGCGTTAATCGCTTCCTTATAATTAACCTGAGGAGCGCCTTGGTTTACTTCAACTTTAAATTCGCGTTTTAAGCGATCCACAATAATTTCGAGGTGAAGTTCGCCCATGCCGCTGATAATGGTCTGGCTGGATTCTTCGTCTGTCTTCACTCTGAACGTTGGATCTTCTTCGGCTAATTTTCCGAGTGAAGTACCCAGTTTGTCAAGATCGGCCTGAGTTTTCGGTTCGATAGCGATCCCGATAACAGGTTCAGGGAAGTTCATTGCTTCGAGAACAATAGGATGTTTCTCATCGCAAAGTGTGTCGCCTGTTTTAATGTCTTTAAATCCTACCGCTGCACCAATATCACCGGCCTCGATGAAAGGAACCTGATTTTGTTTGTTTGCGTGCATCTGGAAAATACGGGAAATTCGTTCTTTTTGCCCTGAACGTGTGTTCAGTACATAAGATCCTGAATCCAGTCTTCCGGAATATGCGCGGAAGAAGGCCAAACGCCCTACGAAAGGATCGGTTGCAATCTTGAATGCAAGAGCCGTGAAAGGATCTTTCACATCCGGCTTACGCGTAACAGGCTGATCGTTATCGGGATTTATACCGTGAATGTTGTCTTTATCAAGAGGGGATGGCATGATGGCCATAACCAGGTCAAGCATGGTCTGAACGCCTTTGTTTTTGAACGCTGAACCGCAAACCATTGGAATAATTTTTCCGGCAATGCAGGCTTTACGAAGCGCGGTTAAAACTTCATCTTCAGTAATAGTATCAGGCTCGCTGAAGAATTTCTCCATTATCTTGTCGTCAAATTCAGAAACTGATTCAAGCAGCTTTTCTCTCCACTGATGAACTTCATCTTTCATTTCAGCTGGGATATCTACTACCTTGAAAGTCATACCCTTATCTGCTTCATTCCACTCGATAGCACGGTTGTTAATTAAATCCACAACTCCGCGAAAATTTGCTTCTGCTCCCAAAGGCAATTGAAGAGGCACAGCGTTTCCGCCAAGCATTTCTTTTACCTGTTTGCAAACATTCAGGAAGTCAGCACCCGCACGGTCCATTTTATTTACAAAACAGATACGTGTTACATTATAATTGTTAGCCAGGCGCCAGTTAGTTTCAGATTGAGGTTCAACACCGTCTACGGCCGAAAACAAAAAAACCAGTCCATCGAGTACGCGAAGCGACCGGTTTACTTCCACTGTGAAATCCACGTGGCCGGGAGTATCAATGATGTTTACCTTATAATTGTTGCCGCGGTATTTCCAAAAACAAGTAGTAGCTGCCGAAGTAATGGTAATTCCGCGCTCCTGTTCCTGAACCATCCAGTCCATCGTAGCGGCACCATCGTGTACTTCACCAATCTTGTGATTTACACCTGTATAATATAGAATACGCTCGGTGCAGGTTGTTTTACCGGCATCAATGTGTGCTGCGATACCTATGTTCCTTGTAAAATGTAAATCACTCATAGTTGCTCCTTATTAACGAATCTTAAAGTGTGAGAATGCTTTGTTTGCTTCTGCCATGCGGTGAACGTCTTCTTTCTTCTTCCAGGCTCCGCCTTCCATTTTTGCCGCAGCAATAATTTCAGATGCAAGGCCATTGCTCATTCTGTTCTCTTTTCTGTCCTTTGCATATTGGATAAGCCATTTCATGGCAAGAGCTACTTTTCTTTCCGGACGAACTTCTTCCGGAATCTGATAGTTTGCTCCGCCTATTCTGCGCGATTTCACCTCTACAGAGGGAGTCACGTTGCTGAGGGCCTTTTTCCAGGTCTGTAAGCCGTCTTCTTTGGTTTTGTCAGCTACAATATCAAGTGTAGTATAAAATATACCATACGCTTTGTTCTTTTTGCCGCTAAGCATAAGATTGTTCACGAAACGTGTAACAAGTGGATCCTGAAATTTTGGATCAGGAAGTAGGTAGCGTCTTTTTGCTTTTTCTTTTCTCATTCTGTAAAATTATTTTTTAGGTTCTGCTGCTGCTTTAGGAGCGGCCGTTGCTGCACCGGCTTTAGGCCTTTTTGCTCCGTATTTTGAACGTGACTGGCGCATCGCATCAACACCTGCGGTGTCGAGCGTTCCGCGAACGATGTGGTAACGAACTCCGGGAAGATCTTTTACCCTGCCTCCGCGCACAAGTACAATGGAGTGTTCCTGTAAATTGTGTCCTTCGCCCGGGATATATGCAATAATTTCGTTTCCGTTAGAGAGACGAACTTTGGCCACCTTTCTCAATGCTGAGTTTGGCTTTTTAGGGGTGGTTGTGTACACCTTTATGCACACTCCTCTGCGTTGGGGACTTTGATTTAACGCGATAGATTTACTCTTGCGGGTAAATTTTCTGCGACCGTGTCTGATCAGTTGTTGTATTGTAGGCATTCTACTTTTTATTTATCTTTTTTATGTTTTTTTCATCCTTATTTTCAAGTAAGGACAAAATAATTTCTCCTTCCATGAAGTATGCATTTTATTGCAGGAACTTCAGAAGGGGCGCAAAGGTAGTTAAATATGAATACGAGCAATGGATTTTAGAATATTTTTCAACAATGTGTTGATATCATTTTTCAGCAATCTGAAGGGCTGAAAAGCAGTTGCTGAAACATTGATTTTTTGTAAAAAATAAAGCCTATTCAGCTCTATTTTTAACTGAAAAAAAGAGCAAAAATCTTTAAAAATTGAAGATTAGTTACCTATCTGAAAACAGCCAGCTTTTGGGTTTTACTAAATGCTGTTGTGCTAACCTGACAGGAATAAATACCGGGCGGAAGGTGTTTTTCAATTTTGGTATTTATCGATGTAATGTATTGTTTTTCAATGATTTCTCCTAATGAATTGTAAATATTTATTTCAAGTTTGTCATGCCGGTTAAGTTCAGGGATGTAGATATTTATTTCACCGGTAGAAGGATTTGGGTAGATAGAAAAATTAATTGTTTGTTCATGTAGTTCTTCCACTGAGGTGGTGGTGGTATCGCCCATATACAATGCAATGCCTCCTGTATAGTTTCCAATTACCAGATCCATCAAGCCATCGTTATTGATATCCTTTCCATTCAAGATCATGCGTGTTCCTTCCCAGATGTTATGGTAAACGGAATCTACCAGCGAGAATTTGCCTGCCAGGTTTCCGTCAATGTTTTTGAAAAACCAGATCCATCCCATAGGGTAGGAATATGATCTGTTCGCTTCGCTGCCAACGATCATGCGGTAACTCCCGGCACTATCATACATGAAGGGAACGCTGTAGCCTGTGATGTTCCATTTTAAAACATCAACCCCTCCGAATGAATCCGTTATGAATTTGAAAGACGAAATTGCAGGGTTGCCGATATTCTCGTAGTAATTGAGATTTCCGGAGCGTTCTCCTATGATGAGATCAAGATCTCCGTCCCGGTCTGCGTCAATTAACTGCGGTGCTGCGTAATTTCCTATATCAATAAGAGTACCTGTATTGTCCTTGACGCCTTGTGTTGTCAGAACAAAATTACAGGGCTGGCCGGTACTTGCCGTGTTCTTAAAATAATGAAGGTTGCCGTCATAATCTCCTATGAACATATCCGGATCACCATCACCGTCAATATCTCCGAATGTGAGATGCTTGCTCATGATCGAGGGGAGCTGAATGGATGTGTTTGCATAATCGGAACTGACCAGGTCAAACTTAGGAGAAGTAGAGGTGCCTATATTTTTGAAAGCCAGAATATCGTAAGATAGTGTTGGAGGAACTGAATCGTGTGCTGATTTATAATTTGAGATCAACAGGTCGGTAAGACCATCATTATCAAAGTCGAAAAAAACAGGATCGGCACCTTCGCCCACATCGATCATATCGTTTTGGAGAAAACTTCTTGTCTGCCTGCTAAAAATGGGTGCGTTATCAGTGCCTGTGTTCAAATAGTACCAGATGCTTTCGTTGTCAACAGAAATGTTGGGTGCATTCGGACTTACAAGTAGATCGCGTTTGTTGTCGTTGTTAAGGTCCAGATAATATCCGCATGGAAAACTCGAGAGCATAGCCGGAATATTATAGGAGGGAAAACTGTCATCCATGGAAGTCATGTTTGCGTTGGTCTTGTCCCCTCCATTGGTTAGAAGGGTCATGTTGTCGCACCCTAATTGTCCAAGTAGAATGTCTTTATCTCCGTCTCCGTCAATGTCCATGCACAGTGAGCAGTTTCCTGCGTGATCTGTGGGCTCTTCATCTGCATCTCTTTGCTGGGATGAATTCGGATTTTTTATTCTGCAGGTGCCGATCACCATATTACATCCGCTGATGCTGGCGCGATAATTCCCCCAGCAGCTGGTGCAATCCATGTGAAAGGTAAGGCTGTCGCATCCGTGACCTGATTCTTTTGACTGGTTAATATGATATTGCATATTGATCCCTCCGCCATCATAGGTAAGAATATCCAGGTCGCCGTCACCATCAATATCATCGATCGTTGGAATATCGGTTGGGGTGATCGCTAAATTTAAAAGTCCGGGGCAATAGGTTGATTGCAGGTTGGGAGAGACGGGAGCAAACATCAGGTTTCCCCCGGATGAAATATTTTTCCAGACTTTTATTCCGCCGGCATCATAAGAGAAAATATCGGCCTTTCCATCGCAGTTATAATCCCGGAGAAGCACCCAGCTTTCAAGATGAGGAAATTTTTTTGCATACTTGGAAGTGGAGTCAAGGTAATCAACTACGCCCGCAGTTCCTTTATTGATATAAGTGGTTATTTTATTTCCGGTGCGGTCAAATACGAACAGATCTTTGATGCCGTCAAGATTTATGTCGATGTCAGAGAACTGACAAAAATTGTGTCCGCCCAACCAGGGCATCTTTAACCAGTTGCCGGCTTTTTTAACGGGTATGGTATCAATGCGGGAAAAGTGCTGTGAGAATGCAGGTTTGAAAAAACACACAGCACAAATGATGATGGAGGAAAGAAATGTTGGAGTCAGGCAATTGCTCTGTTTCATACTGAAAATAACATCGTGCAAATGTACAGAAAGAAAAGCAAAACAAAAACAGAGGATAAAAAAAGGTTTACAATTGAAAATAACTCATTTAAAAAACCTATATTTGTTTCTATAATGTTAAATCGCAATACGATAAAATATATTTTTCCTGCGTTATTGCTGTTTTGTTGTATTAGTTCTTTTTCTCAAAACAATGCGCTGGTACTGAATGGGGCCTATGTTGTTTTGAATGGAGGAACAACCGCCACACCTGTGTACCTTGTAGTCAATCAAGCAAACGCTGCAGGCATTACCCGTAGCAGCGGCCATATAGTATCCGAGGGGCAATATAATTTTGTTCAGTGGAATGCCGGCGCTAGTAATGGAAGTTATGTTTATCCTTTTGGTTACAGTACTACAGATTATCTTCCTTTCACATTTAATAAAACGGCAGGTAATTCAAATGTGGATGTCTCCACCTGGTCTACCAACAGCCAGAACATGCCTCACCCTGCTATCAGTAATGTGGCTGCGGTATGCTGTATGAAAGGCAATGGAGATTCAATTACATCTGCCATTGACCGATTTTGGGATATCCGTGCAACTGCTACTGCTGATCTGACATTTACTTACCGCAGCAACGAGAATACAACATCTATCCCCACCGACCCATTCAAAGCGCAGCACTGGAATGGTGCAACATGGGATGCACCGGTTGGCCCCGGAAATACAGGGATTGCCCCCGCCGGACCCGGGGTAGAGGGAAGTGTGGGCCCGGTGATCAACCAAACTACTTTTTCTCCCTGGGTTTTGACCAGAGGAACAGCCATTCTCCCGGTGGAGCTGATACGTTTTTCTGCGGTCTGTAATAATTCTAAAGTGGATGTTAAATGGACAACAGCTTCTGAGTCCAACAATGATTTTTTCACGGTGGAAAGAAGCCCTGATGCAGTCAACTACCTGCCGATAGGAATGGTGAACGGTGCAGGCAATAGTTCTTCTGTCAAGAATTATTCTTTTACCGATACGGATCCTTTGAGTTCTGCATCGTATTATCGGTTAAGACAAACTGATTTTAACGGCCTGACTGAAATATTTTCTCCGGCATCACTTTCTTCCTGCACAGGATCGAATGGACTGAATGTTGTGATTGGCCAGAACCCAAGCGTTGAAGGGGGTATCTGGGTTTCTATAAATGGTGCAGAAAATAAAAATGTACGCGTTGCTGTTACAAATATGCTTGGTCAGGATCTTTACATTAAAAATCTTACAGGCATCACAGGCTCCTATCTGCTCAACGCCAACCTTCAATTAGCCGGGGGCATTTACGTGGTGAGCGCTTCTACAAACGAGCAGGTTTTCAGTAAGAAGGTGGTGGTGGTGCGTTAAAGGATGGATCCACTTAACCGCTTTTTCGAAAACTTTATTTATATTTGCTCTCCATTCCAAATAAATCCCATAAAACATTTTTACATGAAACAATTATTTTTCAGAGTATCTGTTTTGACCTTTTTGCTCTGTGCGACACTTTTTAATGCAAACGCAACTACAAAAACAATTCAGGTAGGATTTGGAGGATCATTTTTTACCCCATCTAATTTTTCCATCTGCCTGGGTGATACGCTTTATTTTGTTTGGAGTGGAGGCATGCACAACGTTCACATTACCGCTCCTATTAATATTATTTCTCCTGACCTGATGGCATCGGGCGATACGTTCAAATATACACCCGCTTCTGCAGCAGCTTACACTTTTCAATGCGATTACCATGCACCCGGCATGTCCGGAACTTTCACCGTAAATGCTCTACCTGTTGTTAATCTTGGTCCGGATGTAACCCAGTGTGGAGGAAATGTGTTACTCGATGCAGGAAATCCGGGAGCTACTTATGCGTGGACCCCGGCTGCCACCACACAAACAATTTCTGCACTTTCCACCGGAGCATATTCGGTTATTGTTATGGATGCAAATGGCTGTAGCGCTTCTGATAAAGCAAATATCCTCATCGAAGCTTTACCTGTTGTGAATCTTGGCCCGGATGTAACGCAATGCGGGGGCTCAGTAAAATTGGATGCCGGAAACCCTGGTGCAACGTATGTATGGACACCTTCAGGCAACACACAGGTGATCACCGCTTTGTCTACAGGAACATATTCTGTGGATGTTACAAACAGCTGCGGAACCTCTTCGGACATTATTGACATTACAATTAATTCTATTTCCGCTGTAAATCTCGGACCCGATCAAACACAATGCGGTGGTTCTATAGTGCTGGATGCCATGCACCCCGGAGCTACCTATGCTTGGTTTCCTTCCGGAACAACTCAAATGATCACAGCACTTTCGAGCGGAACCTATTCGGTGGTTGTGACAGGTGCAAACGGTTGTACAACTTCTGATATAGTTCAGATCACTATCAATACTCCGCCGGTTGTAAATCTGGGAGCGGATGTTACGCAATGCGGAGGGTCTGTTGTATTGAATGCCGGAAATCCCGGATCAACGTATGCATGGTCTCCATCGGGAACCTCCCAATCGATCACCGCGCTTGCCACAGGCACTTATTCTGTTCTTGTTACAGATGCAAATAGCTGCACAGGTACTGATAAAATTGATGTGACCATAAATGCGAATCCTACAGTTAATCTTGGTCCGGATCAAACCCAATGCGGTGGATATGTCTTGCTTGATGCAGGAAATCTTGGAGCCATGTATGCTTGGTCCAGCAACGAAAGCACACAAACTATTTCAGCACTCAGCACGGGAACATATTCTGTTGTCGTGACGGATGG
>JAHEYK010000113.1:3265-8525 GCA_023251625.1 Bacteroidota bacterium | reverse complement strand
TCATAATTACCGTTGCGCATCGCTTTTTCGGAGGTCATGCAGCCTCCTAAAAACAATAAAACAGAAATAAAAATAAGTACTGTTTTTTTCATGACATTTTTATTGATATGAATATGCTTCCCAAATACTGAGCCAAAGTTAAGATTTCCTAAAATCCAAGGGTATGCCTCAAATTTTAGGTAATGGCTCGGTTTCAACTTTTTTTTCTCTGCGACCTCTGTGGGCTGTATCTCTGCGTGCTCTGCGGTTAAGGGCTGTTAAAAAATACAGAAACCGCAGAGAGCACAGAGAAAATACACGCAGAGAACCACGGAGAACATGCCTACCGTCAGGCAGGCAGCCAAACTGAGTCACTGCCAAATTTTAACCGGCAAGCAGGTTACAACCCCGGAGATCACTATGATCCATCCTTCCGAGGACTTCAAATGAGCCGTCATTCTGTGTTCTTCCTACATCCTGCGTAGCAATGAAAGAGCAGGAATTAATATTGGCCAGATCAATAATATTGAGTGCGCCTGTTTTACCATGCGTTAAAAAAGAGAAGGGGTCGTTCACCTCCCTCACAAAAATTTTCATCCAGGGAGGAGATTTGAAAATTCCATCTCCTGTAGAATAAGCTTGCGATAAAAGTTCTGTCATTCCATATTCAGAATGGATCTTTTTGACTCCAAATTTTTCAGAAAGTATTTTGTGAAGTTCTTCGCGGGTAATTTCTTCTCGTCTTCCCTTCATGCCTCCGGTTTCAATTACAAACAGGCTGCTACTCCCCTCTCCTGTTTTAGGAGAGGGGTTGGGGGTGAGGTCGTGGGAGAGGGGAGACAGCCCCTGGGCTGGCGGGGTGAGGTCCAATAACGCATACGACACCCCAAACAGAATTACCTTTTTCTTTCCTGTCAAAAGGTTTTTTATTGTGTCAAGCAAAAGTTTCTGCTCGTTACTCTTATAAAACCGGCTCTCCTTTTTGCCGCTACTCTTCATCAGATCGTTGACCATATAAAGAAGCGAAGAGTTTTTATTCTCGTAGTAAGACGGTAGAAAAGCGAGCATGTGATATTGCTTTACCTCTCCGTAAAAAATTTCAAAGCCTTTTCTGAAACTCTTCTCGTATAATTTTATATCTGAAACATGGTGTTTGCTTCGTTTCATTCTTGTTGTGCCGCTGCTCAGAAAGACATGGGACGGGGGACGGGAGACGGGGGGCTTTGTGATTATTTTATTTGACTTGAAAAATTCAATCGGAAGAAAAGGTATTCTTGAAATGACATTTACTTTCTCCGCCTTCACGCCCAGCTGCTGAATATACTTTTTATAAATGGCATTCTTCTCCGCCTGCAGGCGAAAGATCTTCAGCGCACTTTTTTCAAAATCAGTTTGGGTGCGGATCTTAAAAACTTCCTCGGAATTCACAGAAAAGAAAGTTATGGAAATGTAAGGGCGGGAGTATGTATCGTATCGCTTCGGTGCATGGCTCTGTCATAGAGATATACTACGTACTTGAACCTTTTATAAGGCGGGAAAGGGGTTGTATTGATCTTCGCAAAAATATATCCCTTCATCGGCTGATCTTTACTGCCTTCGGGTAAAACCAACGGCACTCGGAAGGGGTAAATAAGTGTATCAAAATTTCCTGTTCCCTGATTCAGGTCATAGGCCGTCCAATGATCCACTCCGCTTGTATCCCAAAAATAATAGGTCATGTACAAGTTGCCTGAATTAAAGATTCCCTGGTTATCTGACTGTGCTAACCCAATGTCACCTTCATTATCTGTAAACGAGACAACCAACTCCAGAGAATCAGGATCTGCCGGATCGCCGTATTTAATAAAATCCTTATACGCTATCACCGGTTGAGAAGGATAGGTAGGCTTATCTACACACGAAGCCAGCGTCAGAACCATAAAAAAGAGAAGGTATATATAGGATTTTTGCATTGGCCGATTCTTGAGCAAATATAACGAATATTCGATCAAATATTTTGCTCCTATGCAGATTATTTGCATCTTTGGGGCTTGATTAAATAGATAAACTCATCCATGAAGAAGTATTTGCTTGTTGTTCCTTTCTTTTGCCTTTGCATCCTATTCTCTGCATCCGGACAGGACATCCATTTTTCTCAATATAATCTTACTCCCCTTTTGGTAAATCCTGCGCAGGCGGGCGCGTATAAAGCACTTGAAGTAACAGCCAATTATAAAAGCCAATGGTCGAGCATTTCGCCAAACGCACCATACCAAACCATGATGCTTTCTTATGACGGACGTTTCAACCAAAAAAAATGGAAGACCCGCTGGTTAGCACTTGGAGTGAACCTATTTAACGATAAAGCAGGCGATGGAGGCATGAGAACCATGCAGGGCAATATCTCGTTTGGTTATCACACTCAGCTCAGCCAGAAAAGTACGCTCGGCGGTTGTCTAGTTGGCGGATATGCCATGCGAAGCATCGATTATTCAAAGCTTACCTGGGATGAACAATATGTGAACGGTGCCTATAATCCCAGCGCTTCAAGCAACGAGCCCGTAAGCAGCGGAAGTTATGGTTTTGCAGATTTTGGTTTGGGAGTCCTGTACCAATACACAAAAGGACAAATGTATTCTTCGGCAAACGACATGGTAATTGTTCACGTAGGAGCAGCTGCTACTCACCTGAATTCTCCCCAGTATTCTTTTTATGCCAACTCAAAACAAACACTGTATCCCAAGATCACCGGACATTTTGAAGCGTTGATAGGAATAAAGAACTCCAATCTGTCACTGATTCCCGGCTTGATCTACAACCATCAGGGCCCTTCTTCTGAAGTACTTCCCGGATGCTATTTCAGATATATGCTCAAGGAGGAATCCAAGTTTACCGGATATGTTAAAGGAGCTTCCATTATGATCGGCACTCATTACCGTGTCAAAGATGCGTTCATCCCTTCCGTTCAGTTTGAAATGGCTGAATACACCATTGGCATCAGTTATGATTTCAACGTATCTAACCTGACCACTGCCACTTCTGCAAAAGGAGGCTTTGAGATCTCGCTCCGCTATGGAAATCCGAACCCATTCCTGTTCAAATCAGCAGCTAGTTTCCAATAAGAAGATCTATTGACAATAACAGCCCTTGAAGTGAAAAACTTTGAGGGTTTTTTATTTCTTCAAGTGCGAACGCATGTTACATTTGCAAGCCACTAATTACACGAATTATCACTAATGATTTCGTGTTAATTAGTGAAATTCGTGGTCTATGACAATAGCTCAATTCATCAACTCATCGCTTGGCCGAAAAACAGTGATGGCAGCAACAGGGCTTTTCCTCTGCGCCTTCCTGGTCGAGCATCTTTACGGAAATCTTTTGCTGTTCTGTAGTGACGGAGGGCAGGCCTTCGTGGAATATTCTCACGATGCAGTCCGCAGCATCCTGATCCGCTCGATCGAAATAGTTCTTTTCGCAGCCATCGTCCTTCACATAGTACAAGCGGTTGCACTTACGAAACAAAACTCGGATGCGCGCCCTGTTAAGTATGCGGTTTACAAAGTGGGGGAAACCAGCAACTGGTTCTCGCGTAACATGGGAATTACCGGCAGCGTGATCCTGTTCTTTCTTGTGGTTCACCTGAAACAATTTTTTGTTCCTTACAGAATTACAGGGCTGGAAGAAGGTGAGAACATAGCTCACGAAGTGAAAGAGGCGTTTGAGAACGGATGGTATGTACTTCTTTATGTGGTCTCATGCCTGTTTCTGGCTTTCCACCTCAATCACGGTTTTCAATCCGCATTCAGAAGCCTGGGGCTCAACAACAAAAAATATGAGCAATTGCTTTCCATCGCGGGAAGCATATTTGCTTATGTAATTGTGTTTCTAGGATTTGCATCAATCCCTGTTTTGTTTTACTTCGGCCTTGCCGGAACAACTTTTTAAAATATGAGCAAACTAAATTCAAAAATTCCCGCAGGAGACCTCGAAACCAAATGGACGAAGTATAAATCTTCAGTTCCGTTGGTGAATCCTGCCAACAAGCGCAGTATTGAAATTATTGTGGTGGGCTCAGGGCTGGCTGGTGCTTCTGCTGCCTCCTCACTTGCAGAACTTGGCTATCAGGTGAAATGTTTTTGCTTTCAGGACTCTCCCAGACGTGCGCACTCGATCGCTGCACAGGGAGGGATCAACGCAGCTAAAAATTATCAAAATGACGGAGACAGCACCTATCGTTTGTTCTACGACACCGTGAAAGGCGGAGACTACAGAGCAAGAGAGGGAAATGTATATCGTCTCGCTGAAGTTTCATCAAACATCATTGACCAGTGCGTGGCGCAGGGAGTTCCTTTTGCGCGTGAGTATGGAGGGTATCTCAGCAACCGCTCATTCGGTGGCACGCAGGTTCAAAGAACTTTTTACGCTGCGGGACAAACCGGCCAGCAATTATTATTAGGTGCATATTCCTCTTTGGAAAGACAAGTGGGTTTAGGAACCGTAAAAATGTATTCCCGCCACGAGATGCTGGATATTGTGATGATCGATGGAAAAGCTAGGGGGATCATTGCGCGTGATCTGATCAGTGGAAAACTGGAAAGACATTTCGGTCACGCAGTACTGCTTTGCACAGGCGGATACGGAAACGTATTCTTCCTTTCCACCAATGCAATGGGTTCAAACGTAACAGCTGCCTGGAAAGCACACAAGCAAGGAGCCTTTTTCGGAAACCCCTGCTACACACAGATCCACCCTACCTGCATTCCTGTTTCAGGAGATCATCAGTCAAAATTGACACTGATGTCAGAATCGCTTCGCAATGACGGGCGCATCTGGGTGCCGAAAGCAAAAGGCGATGCGCGTAAAGCAAGTGATATTCCGGAAGAAGAAAGAGATTATTATCTGGAAAGAAGATATCCTGCATTCGGAAATTTAGTTCCCCGCGATGTGGCTTCACGCGCTGCGAAAGAACGCTGCGATGAAGGTTACGGCGTAGGCGCTTCAAAAATGGCGGTATATCTTGATTTCGCGGCAGCGATCGTACGCTACGGAAAGATCCAGGTAAATAAAATGAATTTGCATAATGTTTCTGCTGAAAGAATTATTGAATTGGGAAAAGAAGTGGTGAAAGAAAAATACGGCAACCTGTTCGATATGTATGCAAAGATCACGGGGGAAAATCCGTACGAAATGCCTATGAGAATTTATCCCGCGGTGCATTACACCATGGGAGGGCTTTGGGTAGATTATGATCTGATGACCACCGTTCCCGGATTGTACGCGCTGGGCGAAGCAAACTTCTCCG
>JAHEYK010000113.1:0-3165 GCA_023251625.1 Bacteroidota bacterium | reverse complement strand
TACGAAATGCCTATGAGAATTTATCCCGCGGTGCATTACACCATGGGAGGGCTTTGGGTAGATTATGATCTGATGACCACCGTTCCCGGATTGTACGCGCTGGGCGAAGCAAACTTCTCCGATCATGGCGCAAACCGCCTGGGAGCATCTGCATTGATGCAAGGACTGGCTGATGGATATTTTGTGATCCCCTATACCATCGGAACTTATTTGTCGCAGGACATCCGCACCAAAGCAATTCCTACAGACCATGAAGCGTTTGCATCTGCAGAGAAAAAAGTACAGGAGCAACTGGATAAGCTGATGAATATTAAAGGTACAAAATCCGTTGACCATTTCCATAAGAAGCTCGGAAAGATCATGTGGGACAAATGCGGAATGGCACGCAACGAAAAAGGGCTGACCGAAGCAATTGCAGAAATAAAAGCGCTGCGCGAAGAGTTCTGGAAAGAGGTTCGTATTCCCGGAGCACAGAATGAATTGAACCTGGAGCTGGAAAAGGCCGGACGTGTTGCAGATTTCATCGAGCTGGGAGAATTGATGTGCAAAGACGCGCTGAACAGAAAAGAATCCTGCGGTGGCCACTTCCGCGAAGAATCACAGACCGAAGACGGAGAAGCAAAACGCGATGATGATAATTTCAGTTACGTTGCTGCCTGGGAATTTAAAGGCGTTGGCGAATCTGAATTGCATAAAGAAGAATTAATATTTGATGTAGTGCATCCGTCACAAAGGAGTTATAAGTAATAATGTATTTGTCATCCTGAACCTGCCTACCGGCAGGCAGGCGAAGTGAAGGATCTGCATAGATTCTTCGCTGCGCTCAGAATGACAAAAAGAAAAAAGAAAAATTATGAATCTCACTCTTAAAATCTGGCGCCAGAAAAACACGAAAGAAAAAGGCGGTTTCGCAACTTACACGGTTGACGGAATTTCGGAAGACATGTCCTTTCTTGAAATGATCGATGTGCTCAACGAGCGCCTCATCGGAAAAAATGAAGAACCTGTTGCCTTCGACCACGATTGCCGCGAGGGGATTTGCGGCATGTGTTCCATGTTCATCAACGGACGGGCGCATGGCCCCTGGCAGGGAACTACCACTTGCCAACTGCACATGCGTGCATTCAAAGATGGAGATACGATCACGATCGAACCATGGCGTGCGGCCGGATTCCCTGTAGTGAAAGATCTTGTGGTGGATCGTTCTGCTTTCGACAGAATAATTGCTGCCGGAGGTTTTGTCTCTGTTAATACCGGCAACGCAAAAGACGCAAACAACATAACCATTCCCAAACCGGATGCGGATGAATCATTTGCTGCGGCTGCCTGCATCGGATGCGGAGCCTGCGTGGCTTCCTGCAAAAATTCTTCGGCCATGCTTTTTGTTTCAGCAAAAGTTTCTCAACTGGCACTTCTTCCTCAAGGACAAGTAGAACGCAAAGAGCGTGTGCAGGCTATGGTAGCTCAGATGGACGAAGAAGGATTTGGCAATTGCACCAACACAGGTTCATGTGAAGCGGAATGCCCGAAAGAAATTTCTCTGACACACATTGCAAGAATGAATCGCGAGTACATGATGGCTAACATTACTGAATAAAAATACCATGGACAAAAACAACATTACAACAGCCTTTCAACTGGACGGATTTAAGATCACCAAAAACCTGGGCGTTGTAAGAGGTATCACTGTGCGCTCCAGAAGTATTATCGGGAATATAGGTGCCGGGTTTCAAACTCTCTTCGGTGGGAATATTTCCATTTATGCTAAACTATGTGAAAAAGCACGCGAAGAAGCTTTTGAGATCCTGGTAGATCATGCAGAAAAATCAGGAGCCAACGCCATCATCGGTATGCGTTACGATGCGAATGAGATCGCTCAGGGCGTTACCGAAGTTCTCGCTTATGGAACTGCCGTTGTGGTAGAAAGGGTATAGTCCTTATTTTTGTGCATGTCAAAGCCGAAACCAAAAGCCAAGGCTATTCCGAATCAAAAATCTTATTCCGTTTTTTTATCAGGATATGAAAAGTATTTCCTGCCCATTGTACTTGGCATAACCTTTTTTTGTTTCCTTCCCTCTCTTCAAAATAAATTTGTCAATCTGGATGACCCTCAATACATTCTGGATAATCCTGTTGTTAAAGATCTGAATACTGAAAGCTTAAAAACAATTTTCTCAGAGCAATTCGTGGGAAACTATCAACCTATCACCATGCTGAGCTACATGGTGGAATACAAAATCTTCGGCTTGAATCCATTCGGATACCATTTGATGAACCTGCTCTTGCATTTGCTCGGAACATTATTTGTATTTCTTATTATAAAAAAAATATCGAGAAACGAACTCATTGCGCTTATCACTGCCCTCTTGTTTGGCATTCATCCTCTGCACGTAGAATCCGTTGCATGGGTTGCTGAGCGCAAAGATGTGCTGTATGGATTTTATTTTTTGTGGGCGTTGTATTTGTATGTGGAAGCTCTTACCCCAGCCCTAAAGGGTGCAGAAGTTCGGCTTTCTCCCTTTAGGGTCGGGGTGATACTTTTCCTCTTCACATTCTCCCTCCTTTCCAAAGCCCAAGCTGTTGTTTTACCCGTTGTTTTCTTTGCCGTTGATTTTTTTATGAATAGAAAGTTCAACAAAAAAACTATTCTTGAAAAGATCCCATTCTTTGTTCTTGCAATTGCTTTCGGATTGCTTGCCATAAAAGTGCAGGGCAAGGCAGGTGCCATGCAGACCTACCAGTATTTCCCATTTTACGAAAGAGTGCTTTTCTCTTGCTATGCGCTGATGACTTATTTACATAAGTTAATTCTACCAATCAATCTTTCCTGCTTTTATCCTTATCCTGAAACAAACGACAAGATAAATACAATTTGGGTTTATTTAAGTCCTGCTGTTTTGCTTGCACTGGCTTTTATCATTTGGAGATATTTCCGAAGCTCAAAAGTGGTTTTGTTCGGCGTTGCATTCTTCTTGCTGACCATCATTCTTGTTCTACAACTTCTTCCAATCGGGGATGCTCTTACTGCGGATCGATATACTTATATTCCTTCGATTGGACTATTTTTTATTGCAGCGAATTACCTGGCACAACTTCAAAAGTCTTCAAGACTTTTGAAGTTGTGTGCAACCGCAGCTTTTCTGCTGTTTTGTTGCTACCTCACCT
>JAHEYK010000112.1 GCA_023251625.1 Bacteroidota bacterium | reverse complement strand
CGGCTTGCTGGTGATTGTTTGTTACAGCAACAGAATAAAACTCTCCAACGGAATGATCGCCTTTCAGGATCACGCTTGGATATTTCCAGGTGATAGCGGAACCCGTTTCCACCTGCGTCCAGGAAATTTTCGAATTTTCTTCGAGACAAATTCCGCGCTTGGTCACAAAATTATAGATGCCGCCTTTGCCATTCTTATCACCCGGATACCAGTTTTGTACGGTTGAATATTTTACTTCGCCATTTTTGTGGGCCACAATTTCCACTACGGCTGCGTGCAGCTGGTTCTCATCACGCATCGGAGCGGTGCAGCCTTCGAGATAAGAAACGTATGCGTTCTCATCGGCAATGATCAATGTTCTTTCAAATTGCCCGGTGCCTGCCGTATTTATTCTGAAATAAGTTGAGAGCTCCATCGGGCAACGAACGCCTTTTGGAATGTAACAGAAAGATCCATCGGTGAAGACAGCCGAGTTGAGCGCAGCAAAATAATTATCTGTGTAGGGAACTACAGACCCCATATATTTTTTAATGAGATCAGGATGTTCCTGCACGGCTTCGCTGAAGGAGCAAAAAATAATTCCTTTTTCGGCAAGCACTTCTTTGAAGGTGGTCTTTACAGAAACGGAATCGATGACAGCATCTACTGCGATCGTTGATTGCACTCCGCTCAATCGTTTTTGTTCTTCGAGGGAAATTCCCAGCTTCTCAAAAGTTTTTAAAAGTTCGGGATCCACTTCATCCAAACTTGACAGTTCTTTTTTCTGCTTAGGGGCTGCGTAAAAAATAATATCCTGGTAATTTATTTTCGGATATTCCAGGTGGGCCCAGTAATGCGGTTCTTCCATTTGAAGCCAATAGCGGTACGCTTTCAGCCGAAACTCGAGCATCCAAGCGGGTTCATTTTTCTTTTTCGAAATAAAGCGTACAATCTCTTCGCTCAGTCCTTTCGGAGCGGTATCCATATCAATATCGGAAGTGAATCCGTATTTATATTCGGAAGAAATCTGCTTTTCTAATATGTCGTTCTTTTCTGCCATGTTTACTTTTTTGTCATTCTGAGCGCAGCGAAGAATCTATAGATGCTTCACTTCGTTCAGCATGACAAACAACATCTTATTTAGATTCATTCCAAATACTTTTCGGGTCAAATTTTTTTTGCCCGTGTTTTATACTGCAAAACTTTCACCACAACCACAAGTGCGACTAGCATTTGGGTTCTTGAATTCGAAGCCCTTTCCATTCAGACCGCCTGAAAAATCAAGTTCTGTACCCACGAGATACAGGAAACTCTTTTTATCCACTACGATCTTCATGCCTTTGTCTTCAAAAACCTGATCACCTTCCTTAATTTGATTGTCGAATTCCAGTTTGTATGAAAGCCCAGAGCAACCTCCGCCTTCCACACCCACACGGATGAAAGTATCTGCAGGCTTGCCTTCTTCCTTAATAAGGGAGATGGCTCTTTGCTTTGCGTTTTCTGATACTGTTATCATACTACAAATATACCTAATTCGGGGTATATGGCAAAGAGGTTTTTAAGCAAAATATAGGGGTACAGCCCCGCCCGTTATCCTTCAAAAACTACCACTTACTCAAAAGTTGCCGCCACTTGCTAATTAGATAGAACAAAAGCGGTTTGAGGCCGGTATATTTGGTAAGAATAGGCCATAGAAACTAAAACACAAAACGATGAAAACACTAAATCCAAAGATGACAGAAAAGCAGGATGTTGTTACCGCTATGTTCGTCATCGCAGCACTTATTTCATTTTTTGCGGTCATCATTCACAACATCTTTTCGTACGAAATAGGAATTTAAAACAAAAGCCATGAAAAAGATCTTACCCTTTGCCATCGCAGTAAAAATCATTTGCTGCATCGATTTGTGCCAAGCTCAGTTTATATCCATTCCGGATACAAAATTTGCCGCCTGGCTCAATAAATATATTCCCGCGGCCATGAACGGCAATCAGATGGATACTACCCATGCTGATGTTTTAACACGGAAGTCTATTGAGGTAGAAAATGATTCCATTTATGATCTTACCGGCATTCAATATTTTTCTTCTCTCAGATCATTGGATTGCGGGAATGGATATTATTCGGCTACTCCCAACAGGATTCAGTATCTGCCTCCTCTCCCGCTTACTCTGGACACGTTGATATGCGGAAAAAATTTATTGGACACTTTGCCAGTTTTGCCTCCGCATCTTCGGGTATTAAAATGTTATTCTAATCCGCTGGGCCATCTTCCTGCCTTGCCACCTACACTCAATTACCTGGATTGTAGTGAGGATTCACTTGGCCTAGTGCCTTCACTTCCTGATTCACTTTATTTTTTGGCATGCGATTACAACCAGCTTATTTTTCTTCCTGCACTACCTTCTGTGCTTGCATATTTGAGCTGTGATGTTAATTCACTAAAATATCTTCCTAAGCTTCCGTCTTCATTAAATACATTGAGCTGTAGGGGTAATTTATTAAGTGCCCTGCCTTCATTGCCCGTGGCATTGAATTATTTGAATTGCAACTCCAATCATCTAACGGGTCTTCCTGTTTTGCCTCTCTCACTTTTCACCCTGGAATGTGCCCAGAATCAACTTAGCAATTTGCCATCCCTGCCTAATACGCTTACAAGACTCGAGTGCTCAAATAATACGTTGAACATTCTGCCGGTGCTACCTGCATCGCTCGGTCAGCTTTATTGCGGAGACAACAAGCTGAGCAGCTTGCCTTTTTTACCTGCTATGCTTGGAACATTATACTGCGAACAAAACCAGCTCACAAGCCTGCCTGCGCTTCCTGCCGGCCTTGTGTTTTTATCTTGCAGCTATAATCAGATCTCCTGCTTTCCTGTTTTTCCGCAAAGTATTTCTTACATAGATATTTCCAACAACCCTTTTACCTGTCTGCCCAATTACATTTACAATATGGATGCAGGGCTGCTTTCGGTTCCCCTTTGCCTGCCGGGAAACCCAAACGGATGTCCACCTGCGTTTGGAATAGTTGGGTTCACGTATAAAGACCAGAATGCGAATTGCAACAGAGATGCATCGGATGATATCCTGAGAAATATTCCTGTACAACTATTAGACAGCTCCTCTTTGTTCCTCGGAAAAACATTTACAGCGATCAACGGAGTGTATGATTTCCCGCAGCCTGCCGGAAAGTATATCGTGGGGATCGATACAATCGGAATGCCTTTTGCGTTCTCTTGCCCAAATCCGGGAGTAGATTCAGTCGTCACAACCATTTTGTTAGATACGAATGTAAATTTTGCCATCGCCTGCAAACCGGGGTTTGACGTGGGTGTTCAATCAATCTCTAACGGCTGCGGGCTGGTGTTTCCGGGATTGAACCATAACCTGAATATTGTTGCCGGAGACATGAGCCGATGGTTCAACCTGAATTGCGCCTCCGGCATAAGCGGGCAGGTGCAGATCGAGGTGAATGGCCCTGCGAATTATGTTGGCCCGGCACCGGGCGCAACAACGCCGATCATATCAGGAAACCTGTATACGTATACAATACCCGACTTCGCTTTAGTGAATAATGAATCGGATTTTAATTTAATATTTCAGACCATGACCACAGCTCAGGCCGGAGATATGATTTGTGCAAGCGTAACGGTTACCCCTACATCAGGCGATTACGCTCCTGCCAACAATACTTTTTCATATTGCTATTTTGTAAAAAATTCTCACGACCCGAATGTGAAAGAAGTATTCCCCGCCAAAGTGAATCCCGGCTATGCAGATTGGTTTACTTATACGATCCACTTTCAGAATACCGGTACTGCGCCTGCGATGAATATCCGTATTGCGGATACGCTGGATGATCATTTAGATATTTCTACTTTTCAGATTCTCAATTACAGTCATGCCAATACAGCTTTATTGATGGGGAAAGTGCTCACTATATCTTTTCCGAACATCAACCTGGCCGATAGCACCAGCAACAAATCTGCGTCCATGGGATTTATTCAATACAGGATAAAACCAAAGAAGAATATAACGTTGGGCACACAGATCAATAATACAGCCTACATTTATTTTGATTACAATGAACCCATCATTACCAACAATGCATGGGTTAAATATCCGGATGATATTTCGGCAGTAGGGAATGAAACCAAGGAAAACGAGCTACACATTTTTCCAAATCCGGCCTCTGATTTTATCAATGTAAACTACAAATCAAAAACCTCTCATGTTCAATTTGAAATTATGGATGTTACCGGAAGAATAGTTTCAACTTCCAAAGAAATGAAAATTGATGTTTCTCAACTTGCTCAGGGATTGTATTTACTGAAAGTTGCGGATGG
Organism: Bacteroidota bacterium; assembly: GCA_023251625.1. Classification (GTDB taxonomy): domain Bacteria; phylum Bacteroidota; class Bacteroidia; order Palsa-948; family Palsa-948; genus Palsa-948. The sequence continues at coordinate 4,211 of JAHEYK010000112.1, read as the reverse complement.
AGAGGTGCAGTTTGTGAGGAGGTTCGTGAAGAATTAAAATTATTTTGGAAAAGGAATAAGGATTCTTATATTTGTACAATGAAAAAACTGTATCCTCTCATATTTATTATTATTACGACTCAAGCAATTGGTCAAAGAATTGCCAGTGGAAATCTTCATTCGCTTTTTATTTGTGCGGATTCAACGGCCAGGGGTTGTGGTGCTGATGATGTTGGAACATTAGGAGATGGTGGTGGGTTTGATAAACTCTCGCCAGTACAAGTAAATGGACTCACGAGAGTCATTGCTGTCGCTGCAGGAGATGATCATTCTCTTTTTTTGAAGAATGACGGAACGGTTTGGTCTTGCGGACAAAATCAGAAAGGACAGTTAGGAGATGGAACAATGGTTGGTAAATCGACCCCTGTTCAGGTAAGCTCTCTTGCAGGGATTATTGCAGTTTCTGTAGGACGAGATAATTCCCTTTTTCTGAAAAATGATGGAACCGTTTTGGGTTGCGGTTATAATGGGAACACGTACGATTCGATTCCAGTTCAAATAAATGGTCTTGCGGGCATTGTATCTATCTCATCGGGTGGAGTTAACTCTCTTTTTTTGAAAAATGATAGCACTGTTTGGTCTTGTTTGAACAATTCTTCAACTCCGATTAAAATAAATTCCCTTTCAGGTATTGTCGATATATCCGCATCGGCAGGAGATTTACATTTTCTTGCCTTGAAAAATGACAGCACAGCATGGGCTTGGGGCGATAATCAATTCGGACAATTGGGTGACGGAACAATAGTCACTAAACCAACCCCGGTGAAAGTAAATTCTCTTTCAAGTATTGTTGCTGTGTCAGCAGGAGGTGCACCTCATTCTCTCTTTTTGAAAAGTAATGGAACTGTTTGGGGGTGTGGGAATAATAGCAACGGGCAATTGGGTGATGGAACTATTATTGACAAATCAATTCCAGTTCAAATAAACTCTCTTTCGGGAATTGTAGAGATATTTAGAGGAGGTTCATCGTATACACATTCACTTTTTCTAAAGAATGATGGTACTGTTTGGGCTTGTGGTTCTAATGCTCATGGAGAATTAGGGGATGGAACCAATACGAAACGCTTAACTCCCATCCAAGTAACAAATTTATGCCCTGTTTTAGGTGTAGAAGAGAATTCGATCGAGAATGTAATTTCTATTTTCCCAAATCCTTCCTCTGATTTTATCAACGTAAACTACAAATCAAAAACTTCCCAGGTTCAATTTGAAATCATCGATGTTCTGGGTAGAAAGGTTACGAGTTTCAATTTACAGGGCTCAGGCTCAGAGGAGGAGCAAATAAATATTTCCAAACTTTCACGAGGAGTTTATCTTCTTAAAGTCACCGATGGAGATCTGCATTTTGCGAGAAGATTTGTGAAAGATTGAAACCTCCCCCTTCCCCCCTGCCTGACCGGCAGGCAGGCCTCACAGAGGGGGACAGGCTTCGGTTCATACTCCAGCTAAACCGGTATTTTTCTTAGCTTTGTTTCATGTCATGTAGCGGATGTTCAACCGGCCGTGGATGCGGTACTGCCAGCGGGCAATTGCCGGGCGGCTGCCGTAACAACGGCTCCTGCGGTGTGGGCGGTTGCAACAAGCTCAATGTATTTGACTGGCTGGCGGATATGGAACTCCCACAGGGACAAAAAATGTTCGACTGCGTAGAAGTGCGTTTCAAAAACTCCCGCAAAGAATTTTACCGCAATAACAATCCTTTTTCACTTAAAGTCGGAGATGTGATCGCTGTGGAAGCATCCCCCGGACATGACATCGGCATTGTTTCTCTCACCGGAGAGCTGGTAAGAACCCAGATGAAAAAGAAGAATGTAAATCCTGAATCTCCGGAAATAAAAAAAGTTTACCGCATCGCCAAGCAAACGGATATTGATAAATGGAAAGAGGCCCAGGCATCGGAGCAGGAAACCATGATGAAAGCCAGAACGATGGCAAGGTACCTGAAGCTGGAAATGAAAATATCAGACGTGGAATACCAAGGTGACAAGAGTAAAGCCATCTTTTATTACACGGCAGATGGCCGGGTGGATTTCCGCCAGCTGATAAAAGATTATGCAAGCGTATTTAAAGTGCGGATAGAGATGAAACAGATCACACTCCGCATCGAAGCCAGCCGCGTGGGCGGAATAGGAGATTGCGGAAGAGAGCTTTGCTGTTCCACCTGGCTTACGGATTTCAGAGCAGTAAACACAACAGCAGCTCGTTACCAGCAGCTGTCCATCAACCCCGTGAAACTGGCAGGCCAGTGCGGAAAATTAAAATGCTGCCTCAACTACGAACTGGATTCTTATTTAGACGCGATCAAAGATTTTCCAAACCCTGAGATCAATTTGGAAACCACAGGAGGACGCGCCTTTCACATGAAGACGGATATTTTCAAACGAAAAATGTGGTACGTATACGAAAATGAGCGAGGCGTTTTCATTGAACTTTCGGTTGACCGGGTAAAAGAAGTGATCGCTTTAAATAGAGCCGGAAAAAAACCGGATGAATTGCGATCAGCACAGGTGATGTCTGCCGCTCCTGTAATTAAAGAACCCGATTATCAAAATGTGGTAGGGCAGGATAGTATTTCACGTTTCGATCGGGGAAAGAATCAGGGTAAAGGCGGTGGAGGAAGAAATAATAACAGGAACCGTAATCGCAATCGCGGACGCAGGTAACAACGTATGAAGATTTCAAAACATATTTTTCTGCTTCTAGCTTCTGGCTTCTGGCTTCTGGCTTCTGGCTGTGATCGTAATCGCGTATTCGAAAATAATATTGATATACCGGATTATGCCTGGGATGTAAAGAACAAACTTTCTTTTGATGTGGATATTGAAGACACGGTTGCTCCTCACAACCTATATGTGAATGTGCGCCACGCGAGCCAGTATCCTTCTGCAAATCTTTTTATTTTCATCACGATCAAATTCCCCAATGGAAAACTTGCCAAAGACACGTTAGAGTGTATCCTTGCTGATGAAACCGGAAAATGGAAAGGCGATGGTATGGGCGACATTTGGGATGATCAGATCCTCTGGAGGCCCAACGTAAAATTTCCTACTAAAGGGAAATATACTTTTGAGTACGAGCAAGCCATGCGAATGGAGCAGGTTCCGTTTGTGATGGATGTGGGCTTGAGAGTGGAGAAGGCGGAGAAGAAGTAACGGTTATCCCCAAGCGAACAGTCACCCTGAGCCTGTCGAAGGGTTCATGAATGCTTCGCAAGCCTGCCTACCGCAGGCAGGCTCAGCATGACAGAACCACGTTTCTTCCTCCTTCCCTCGCAATGACGCAGCTGTTAATAACTCCTTCCTGTACATAGTGCAGAATAATTTTTCCTCTGTAATTTTACCGGATACCAATAACGAATCCCGATAGCTATCGGGACAAATATTACGAATCAATACATGTCCTATTCGTTATATTCGTAGCAGATTAGTTATTAGTAACCAAGAGGTATGACTACAATAGCAGAGAAGTTCCTGGAATCCGCAGAAAAAAAGGTGTTCGACCCCGAGCACCGCAGGAAACTGGCATTTAATATCGGGCAATACGATAAAAAAGTTGTTGAAGGAAAAAAACAATTCAGCAACCTGGAGCTTGCACGTGAACGCGCTTCCGCACTCAAAGCAAAAGCCATTGACAATCTCGACAAGTATCTCATAGAATTTGAAGCCAACTTTATTAAGCGTGGCGGGAAAGTGATATGGGCGCGGGACGCAAAAGAAGCGCAAGAAGAAATTATAAAAATACTCAGGCGTTTCAACACAAAAACCGTGGTGAAATCAAAATCCATGGTCACCGAAGAAATTCATATCAACGAGGCGCTTGAGAAAGAAGGAATTGAATCACTGGAAACAGATTTGGGGGAAGTGATCGTGCAGCTGAGAAAAGAAGCACCCTATCATATTGTCACACCGGCGATGCACCTTTCAAAAGAAGATGTCGCAAAAACATTTCACGAACTCAAAGGAACACCGATCGATTACACGCCACAACAGATCACAGCATACGTGCGAAAATATTTACGCGAAAAATATGTGGCTGCCGAAGCGGGCATCACCGGAGGGAATTTTCTCATAGCAGATATCGGAGCTGTTGCGCTCACCGAGAACGAAGGCAACGCATGGCTCTCGATGGCATTTCCGAAAGTGCATATTGCAATTGTCGGGATCGAAAAAATA
>JAHEYK010000165.1 GCA_023251625.1 Bacteroidota bacterium | reverse complement strand
AGCGAAGTCAACAAGTTTTTCGCGTAAGACTTTTATTTTACTTGAAAATCCACCACGCATCTGCTGCATGGCAACGTGGTGTGAAGTGGAGGAATGAGATGCGATTAGGTCAGCGACAGCCTCCGCCTGAGAAAGATCGAATTTGCCGTTGAGAAAGGCACGGAAGGTGAATTCTCCCGGGTTGGCAAGTCGGCATCCTTCGATCACCAGTAGCTGTAAAAGCTGCTGTTGGATATAGCTGGAGCCATGGCATGCTATCTCTACAATATTTTCGCCTGTAAACGAATTAGGCCCTTTGAAGAGGGTAAGGACAATGTCATCGATAAGGATGTTTTTATGAATAATATCTCCGTAATGAGCGGTGTGAGAGTCAAGTTTGTTAAGATCTGTTGATTTCTGATTTTTCTTCCGAAATATCTTGCTGCAGATCTTGAGGGCATCTTTTCCATTCACACGAATCACAGCAATGGCTCCTACGCCGGGTGCTGTTGATAATGCCGCAAATGTGTCCTTATTGATAGGGCTTGTTTTCATTCTGGACAAATATAAATTAAATCAATATAAAACAGCAGTGGATAAACAAGGAGTTTATGAAAAGAAATCTACAATGGGTCAATAAAAAATCCAACTTCTGCAATTGCAAAAGTTGGATTTAGAGGAAAGAGGTTATGGAGACTATCCTATTTTACTACAGAGAATTTACTGGTAATAGAGGAATTCGCACCGCGGATGCTGTAAAAATAATTACCGGCTGCATATCCTGTCAGATCGATTTTTAATTGGTTCATACCTGCCGGTGTATTCTGAGAATTGAATTCTCTCATGGTTTTTCCTGACTGATCAAATATGGTTATTCTGATAGGACCGTCTTTCTTGAGAGAATAACATAAGTTGGTAAAGTCGTTGGCCGGAGTAGGGAAAGCTTTAAAAAGCTGAAAGTCGCAGGTTTCAAGCGGTGAATTTATTCCTGTAGGGTTGGTGAGTACAGGTATAAGGTACGCATCTGCATCATAAGGAACCTGAGGATTTCCAAAACCCCACAGGCTGCATGCTCTTGTCCAGGCAGGTGTTGTTTTAGTATACTGGCGAACTCGCTTTTCGCCTTTTCCATCCGGTCCGCCGTATTGATTGGTTGGATTTGAAGAGATGAGAGATATGGTATCGTCTATGGATCCGTATTCCATGGAAACGAGAAAGTCGCTTGTTACATTGGATACTTGTCCTGTCATTGCAACAAAGTTTGGAACGTTGACATTAAGCAAGGTGATGTTTTTTGTCCCCGACGCTAAAATGCTTGTGGGCATGGAGTCAGCTCCAGCCTGATAAATCCTAAAAGTTACATTGTCGGCAGTGCCTACAACTACCTTTTTTCCAATATAAACCAGTACATCAGTCACAGTAAAATTACCCACGCCGGTGTAATGTACAGCCGTTTCGGTAGATACAGAACTTGTTCCCAGCACATAACCCATAGTTCCGGCTTTAAGGCTATAATCTTTAGTGGCCCTGTCAAAATAGGTAGTGATAGTATCTGTGGTCATTACCTGGGGGTGCGTCTTGTAGACGGAAACGTTCGCATTTTCAATGCTTGTGATCAGGTTTGACTGAGCGAAGATGCAGTTTGTGCATATCACAAAAGAAGTAAAGAGTAGTAATTTTTTCATGAATGAATTTGATTTAATTGTTGTGTGGAAATACTTTTGATTTGTAAAAATAAAGAATACGATAAGGCTTGTCAATTTTTTTCAAAGCATATATTAAGTATCCAAACCGGCTTTCGTTCTTTATAAAAGCTTGAGATTTTTGTTGTTCCTAATGTATATGATTGTCTTTTTTAAAATTCACCACTAGATATGAGGTGTTGTCTTGGTATCCCCTTAAATGGATTTAGGTCTATTATTCGGTCTAAATGCTATGTAAAATACTCTAAATGAGATCGGAAATATTGTGGAGGACTTGTGAAAAGAAATCTATAGCCAATCGAATAAAAACTTTATTTTTGGTTTACTTAATTACCCGATTAACTAATTATCTAATTATCTAATTAACCAAACTATGAGCGTACTAGTAAATAAGAATTCCAAAATAATAGTTCAGGGCTTCACAGGAGGCGAAGGAACTTTCCATGCCACGCAAATGATCGAATACGGAACCAATGTGGTTGGGGGAGTTACTCCCGGCAAAGGCGGTACCAAACATCTGGATAAACCGGTGTTCAATACAGTTGCAGAGGCCGTAAGCGTAACCAAGGCAGATGTGTCTATCATTTTTGTACCACCTCCATTTGCGGCTGATGCTATTATGGAAGCTGCAGAAGCTGGTATCAAAGTGATCATTTGTATTACGGAAGGAATCCCTACCAAGGATATGATCGCTGCAAAAGAATATATCAAAGGAAGGAACTGCCGCTTGATCGGACCTAACTGCCCGGGTGTAATTACTCCCGGAGAAGCAAAAGTGGGTATCATGCCCGGCTTTATTCACAAACCTGGAAAGATCGGTATCGTTTCACGCTCCGGCACTTTAACTTACGAAGCGGTGGATCAGGTTACAAAAGCAGGAATGGGTCAAAGCACTTGTATCGGAATTGGTGGAGATCCTATCCCGGGCACAACGACCAAAGAAGCTGTTGAACTATTGATGAACGACCCGGATACGGAAGGAATTATTATGATTGGTGAAATTG
>JAHEYK010000111.1:3592-8595 GCA_023251625.1 Bacteroidota bacterium | reverse complement strand
ACCATCAGGTAGAAGGCTGGGCAGGACCTCGTTTTAATATAGGGGAACATCATACCGCAACATTCAACACAGCAAATTTACTGGCTAACGGACAATACAAGGTGGAGATCAAGTTGGCTGTTATGGGTGAATCCGATGACGCGAACAAGTCGTCCAGTGGTATCGATCACAGCATCTCTATCAAGTACAAAGATAATTTTGGCACCTATTCGTCTTTACAGGATACGATGTTTGTCGGCTATCACCTCTTCGCTCATACGTATTCTCTACCCGCCAATTCTTTCGGCCAAACGCCTACAGACGTTGTCGTGTATGCGCTAGGGCCCGTGCCACCTATATATTTTGGAACCAGCAGCACTGCTGTACCCTATGTGGTGATGAAATTTCCACATAACATGAATCTTGAAAATACAAGTTACTACGAAATGCTGGTGCCTGATGATTCTTCGCAGCCTAAATCGAATTTCAGCTTCACGAATTTTGATGATATGGGTTCATCTTCGTACGTATATGACCTGCTAAACCACATGAGAATTCCTGTTACAAAGATCGGCAACACGTATAAAGTCTTTGTGAAGAATGCGCTAGGCAAAGAAAAATTCTGTATTGTTAAATCTGAGAATCAGTTTTTGACCATTCAATCTATAAAACCGGTGCAGGGCACAGGAACTTTTACCGATTATGCGGCAGGCGCTCCTGACTCAGCCTTCATTATTATCACCCATAAAAGCCTGATGACGGGGGCAAACGATTACAAAACATACCGCTCAAGCCCTGCCGGGGGCAGCCGCAATGTAATGATCGTGGATATAGATGATCTGTATGATCAGTTTGCCTATGGAATTTCCAAACATCCTTTTGCCATACGTCATTTTGCAAAATACTGTGCTGATAAATTTCCAACCACTCCACACGATCTTTTTCTGCTCGGCAAATCCGTTCAAACCAATTTGGCAAGAAACAACGTGTCAGACCCTTCCGGAAAAAATTATGCACACTCGTTAGTTCCTTCACTTGGCTACCCTACCTGCGACAACATGCTGGTGGATGCGATGAACGGAAATACTTTTGCTCCCATCATTCCAACCGGACGCCTTTCGGCAAAAAACAATCAGGACATTGCTCTTTACCTGACCAAAGTAAAGGAATACGAAGATCCTTCACCTGACCCAGCCGAGTGGATGAAAAAAATAATCCTGATTGCCGGAGGAACAAATGCACTGCAAGGAAATCAATTTGTAAGCTATTTGAAAGGATATGCTTCCATCATGACTGGCCCGTTCTTTGGCGGAGATACCAGCCTGTTCCGGAAAAATTCCTCGCTGTCAACTCATACTTCATTTCCTGATTCCATCAAAGGGCTTATCAATAATGGGGTTTCCATCATAAATTTTTTCGGGCATACTTCCAGTTCGGTTTTTGAATTCAACTTGCTTCCTCCCGATCTGTATGACAACACAAACGGAAAATATCCTTTGTTCATTGCCGATGGATGTATTTCGGGTGATGTGCATCAGCCTTTTGAAAACGGGGGTAGTTCCAGCGAGTTATATACCCTGTCGAACAAAGGCACCATCGCGTTCCTAGGTTCTTCCGGCCCCGGTACTCCCGATCAACTTAATGCTCTTACATCCCATCTCTATAAAGGAATAGGTCAACATTTATACGGGAAGTCCATCGGCAGGTGCCTGCAAGCTGCCATAGACAGTATTGACGGGAATGTAAATGACATTTACTTAACAGCATCCTGTTTGGAGATGACCCTGGAAGGGGATCCTTCCATTGTCATTCACTCGAATAAATTTCCGGACTATGAGGTGCACACAGCATCCGTGTATTTTAACCCTGCCTATGTTTCTACCGATCTAACATCATTTGATACAAAAATTATTGTTACAAATATCGGCAAGGCGGTGAATGACAGTGTGAACGTGCACCTTAGACGAATTTTTATTGACGGCACTACCGCCTATTATTCCAAAAAGGTAAAACATATTTATTACAAAGATACTGTCTCCTTCACTCTACCTGTTGATCCTATCCACGGCCCCGGGCTGAATAAGTTTGAGGTAATGGTAGATTCGGGTAACGTGATCAAGGAAATGAGCGAACTGAATAATGATCTTAACGGCATTCAGCTGCTAATCTACTCAGGAGATGTACTTCCCGTTTATCCATACAAATACGCTATCGTTCCCAAAGACAGCATCACGCTAAAAGCATATACTGCCAACCCTTTCGCCCCTTCTACAAAATATATTTTTGAAATTGATACCGCCGATCAATTTAACAGCGGCTTCAAGAAAACGCAGTATGTAACGCAAAAAGGAGCTGTTATAAAAGCTCCGTATTTGGGTTGGTCAACTCCCTTGATCTTGTCGTCCATAAATGATAGCACTGTATTTTACTGGCGCGTGCGAAGAGATGACCCTGCTGATACAACCATTCGCTGGAGGGAAAGTTCTTTTCAGTACCGTCCGGGCATACGTGGATGGGGGCAGTCACATATTTTTCAATTTATGAAAGGAGACCAATACGATGGAATGGTAGCCAACCGACCAGGCAGGTCGATCGATTTTGATTATCACATTTCAGGCATTACCGTTAAATCATTGAATGCCCCTCTCTCGCAGGTATATTTTGAACTGGAAGGGGTGCATTGGTATTTGCAATCATTTATAGGATCTTCCACCCCGCATATCATAGTATGTGTCATCGATCCTCTGACCGGAAAAGTGTGGACTAATAATGGAACCGGACCCTATGGCAGTCTTCCCACGGGGAGTAATTCTAGTACAACTGCTCCCGGTGATGATGGTTTTGAATTTTATACCAGCACACCTGCTCAGCAGGAAATTATAAGGCTTTTTTTACAGGATACTATTCCCTGCGGAAGCAAGGTCATAATTTATACCAGCGGAGATCATAACCTCGGCGACCTGCTGGGAGGCGGCCTTGGCTCAAACCCCGGCCTAATAAAAGCATTTCAATCTGTGGGGGGCGCTCAATTTCCAAATATTCAAAATAATCTTCCTTACATCCTCGTAGGAAGAAAATGCGGAAACGCTGTTGAACAAATTGCTGCTACTACAAAAGATACTGTTTTTGTTTTGGACTCCATTCCGATAAAAAGAGACAGCGGAATAATTTTTTCTGAGACGGTGGGTCCGGCACAAAAATGGAAATCTTTTCACTGGCGTTATGTTTCTCCTGAAGAAGGAACACCCGAAGCTGCCTGGGATACTATGACGGTTAATATTTTAGGGGTGAGGGCCAATAATGGAAAAGTGGATACCCTTTATAAAAATATTACAAACAGTACCTTCGATATTTATAATCTGAACACCACTATCAATGCCGACACTTTCCCAAACCTGCAATTAGTGGGATATGCTAAAGACCGGCTTTTAAAAACGGCGCCTCAATTAAAAAAATGGCAGGTATATTATGATGGAGTACCTGAAGTGGCTCTGAATCCTGTTAAGCATGATTATTTTTACAACCCTCAGGTGCAGCAGGGCGATAGCATCAAAATGAGCCTTGCCATTGAGAATATTGGGGATTACGATATGGATAGTCTGAGTGTTGATTTCTGGGTCAACGCATCTGATCACAGCAAGATACAGCTTCCATCCTTTAAGCTCAAGAAATTAAAAGTGGACAGCTTTTTAATTGCAGATACAAAAAGCCCTACTGTGAACCTACCCAACGGGGGAAATATTCCCGGAGGACCAAGCAGTATTTGGATAGAAGCAAACCCGTTTGATAGTCATCACAAGTTAGAAGAATATCATTTCAATAATATCGGAACCATTCCCTTTACAGTGGGCGTAGATAAAATAAATCCTCTCCTGGATGTGACTTTTGACGGAGTGCATATTATGAACGGGGATCTTGTTTCTGCAAAACCGGTGATCGTGATCCGGTTAAAAGATGAAAATACATTCCTGGCACTGAACGATAAATCTGCTTTTGATGTGCATATCAAACATCCTGGAAAATCTACTTATGACACTGTTTCTTTTGGCAGCCAGATGACCTTTGATCCGGCCATATTGCCCAACAACAGCTGCCGTATAAATTACATGCCCAAACTTCCTGACGGAGTGTATTCTTTAAAAGTACAGGCCAAAGACCGCAGCAAAAACATTTCGGGATTAGTGGAGTATCTTATCTCGTTTGAAGTGGTCAATAAACCCACCGTCTCAAACGTGCTGAACTATCCGAACCCGTTCTCTACCGCCACCCACTTTGTCTTTACACTTACCGGAACCGAAGTACCTGACTTTTTCAAGATACAGATCATGACCGTTACCGGAAAAATGGTGAAGGAGATCAATAAGTATGAACTCGGCCCTATACACATAGGCAGAAATATTACCGATTACGCCTGGGATGGCAAAGATGAATTTGGTGACCAACTGGCGAATGGCCTTTATCTGTACCGCGTACAAACACAACTTGCAGGGAAATCACTCGAACACCGCGAAACCACAGCCGATTCATTCTTCACTCAGGGTTATGGCAAGATGTATTTGATCCGGTGAGTTCCCTAAGCCGTCATTCTTTCACTTACAAACAAATACGCATTCTGTCCAGGGAATAAAATAGGAATTTAGCAGCTCGCTGTGAATTTCCGGAAATGCTTCCTTGAAAAAAGCCAAATTAGCTTCTATCGTGCGAATATGCTTGCCCCGGTCAAGCTTCATCAATTGTTTTTCGGGGAGCGATTGATTTTGAGTGATCACCGGCTCTATGGAAACAAAACGCCCGTTCGGTTTCAAACATTTTTTTGCGAAGGAAAGCACCTGCCGCACATGCTCGTCATCCATGTGGTGCAGCGAGTCAAGTGCAAGTATTATATCAAATTCATTTTCAGGGAGCACAAGTGTAGCAGCATCTTCGCAGTAAAAAAGGCCCGGATATTTTCTTTTTTTCGCTAGCTTTATATAGGCAGGGTTCAGGTCAACCCCAATATATGAAACGGATGGATCTTGAATTAA
>JAHEYK010000111.1:0-3492 GCA_023251625.1 Bacteroidota bacterium | reverse complement strand
GTTCTTGATAAAAGTAAATATTGATTTACACTTCTCCCCCTTGCAAAGGGAGAAATCCTGTTTTTCGCGGGATAGGTGATTCATACAATGACAGACATAACTCCATACCTCAACCGGCTTGACATCATTAACGATACCGCTCAACAGGTTATTAAGGATTTCGGAATGACCGGGATGACCATTAAGTTTTCAGGGGACCCACAAAACGCATATTCAGAATTATTCTCCCAAATACTTCCGCTAATCGAAAAATTACAAAAAGAGAGTTTTCAAAACTTCTACAATCTGATGTACCGTATTGATGTCAGCGAAGGGCAGATCAAAAAAGCAGTGGCGGAATCAAAAGACAGGTCTTTTTCAGAAATTGTGACCGAGTTGATCCTTCAACGGGAACTCATCAAGGTCGTGTTCCGAAAGCAATATTCAAAATAGCTTTTCCTCCGAATTCGTATATTCGTTCTTCATTCGCCTGCCCGTGCCGAAACGGTACATTCGGGCCGGCGATTCATACAAATGGAAAAACAAACCTACATCAGTAGTTCCGAAATCTCAGCAGTTGATGATCTGTATCAGCAATATCTGAAGAGCAATTCTTCTGTTGAAACAGACTGGCAAAAATTTTTCGAAGGGTTTGAGTTTGCAAGAAAGAACTTTCAGGAAATGTCTGATTCGGGCGTTCCCGAAAATGTAAAGAAGGAGTTCTGCGTACTGAACCTCATCAATTTGTACCGTGCTGTCGGACATTTGTTCACCCATACAAACCCAGTCCGTGAACGAAGAAAATATTCTCCATCATTGGATGAGATCGAACTTATCGGTCTCGCACAAAGCGATATGGGTACTGTTTTTCATGCGGGAAGCGAAATCGGCTTAGGCGATGCAAAACTCAGCGATATTATTGCTTTCCTCAAACAAACTTATTGTGGCAGCATTGGCGTTGAATACAGATACATCCGAAATGCGGAAATTGTAAAATGGCTGCAGGCAAAAATGGAGCCGGTGCGCAACACGCCCGATTTTTCCAAAGAGGAAAAGATCGGTATACTGAACGAGATCAGCAAAGCCGTGATCTTTGAAAATTTTTTGCACACCAAATTTGTGGGAGAAAAAAGATTTTCTTTAGAAGGCTGCGAAGCACTCATTCCGGCTATGGATGCTGTCATCAACAAAGGGGCATCGCTGGGTATCAAAGAGTTTGTGATCGGCATGGCACACCGCGGCCGCCTGAACGTGCTCGCCAACATCATGAAAAAGACCTACGAAGATATTTTTACAGAGTTTGAAGGAAAAGAATTTGAAGAGGCTTTATTTGACGGAGATGTTAAATATCATCAAGGATATTCGTCTAACGTAGTTACTAAGGATGGCAACAAAGTGCATTTGAGCTTAACGCCAAACCCTTCGCACCTGGAAACAGTGGGTGGTGTGGCCGAAGGAATTTCACGTGCTAAAATTGATACAACATATTCAGGAGATAGTTCCAAGCTATGCCCTATTCTCATTCACGGAGATGCTGCCATTGCAGGACAGGGAATTTTATACGAGATCGTGCAGATGGTTCGCCTGGATGCTTACAAGACAGGAGGAACAATTCATCTTGTGACCAATAATCAAATTGGCTTCACTACAAATTATATGGATGCACGCTCATCTACTTATTGCACGGACATCGCCAAAGTAACACTCTCGCCTGTATTCCATGTAAATGCCGATGATGCCGAAGCGGTGAATTTTGTGGTACAGCTGGCTATGGAGTTCCGCCAGAAATTTCAACGCGATGTGTTCATCGATCTGCTGGGATACCGGAAGTATGGACACAATGAAGGTGATGAGCCAAGATTCACACAACCACTTTTATATAAGAACATTGCCACACACCCCAATCCACGTGAGATCTATATGAAGAAACTCATTGCAGAAGGTGTAGTGGATGAAGTACAGGCTAAACAAATTGAAAGTGATTTCAGGAATTTATTAAGCGACCGCCTCAACGATGCCAAACAGATCAAGAAGACAAAGGTCACTTCATTTCTGGAAGGACAATGGAAAGGTGTTAAGATGGCGACAGATGCCGACTTTGATAAATCTCCGGAAACCTCGGTTGACAAAAAAACATTGACCGAGATCGGAAAAAAAATTACCGAAATCCCTGTAGGAAAAAAGTTCTTTAATAAAATGGAAAAGCTTTTCAAAGACAGGAGAGCGATGCTGGACGGAGATAAATTAGATTGGGGAATGGGAGAACTGCTGGCATACGGAACACTATTAAATGAAGGCCATTCCGTACGTTTCAGCGGACAGGACGTAGAACGCGGGACCTTTTCTCACCGTCATGCAGTCATAAAACTGGAAGATTCGGAAGAAGAATATGTTCCGCTTTCACAGATCGAAAAGAATTCCAAATTCAGAATTTTTAATTCTCATCTTTCTGAGTATGCTGTGTTAGGATTTGAATACGGGTACGCCATGGCATCACCGGAATCACTCTGCATCTGGGAAGCACAGTTCGGGGATTTTGCAAATTGCGCGCAGGTGGTGATAGATCAATATATCAGTGCAGCAGAAGATAAATGGAGGCGCATGAATGGCATCTGCCTGCTCCTGCCACACGGTTACGAAGGACAGGGCGCGGAACATTCCAGTGCGCGGATTGAAAGGTTTCTAACTCTATGTGCAGAAAATAATATGTACGTGATCAATGCAACTACGCCTGCAAATTTTTTCCACGCACTTCGCAGGCAATTGAAAACTCCCTATAGAAAACCGTTAATTGCATTCACCCCTAAAAGTTTGCTTCGCCACCCCAAATGTATTTCTTCATTGGATGAATTTTCAAAAGGAGGCTTTAAAGAAATAATAGATGATGCTTCTGCCGATCCTAAAAAAGTAAAGAGGCTTGTATTCTCTTTTGGAAAAATATATTATGATCTAGCGGCAAAAAAAGAAAGCCTCACCCCTAACCCCTCTCCTCAAGGAGAGGGGAACAAAGCCGAAGAGGTCGCTTTGATTAGAATCGAACAGATGTACCCTTTCCCTAAAAAACAATTTGCTGAGATCTTATCAAAATACAATCTGGCAAAAGAATTTGTATGGGCACAGGAAGAGCCACACAACATGGGAGCCTGGGGGTACCTGCTCCGTACCGTTTCTCCTCACTTGAAAGGAGGACAATTAAAATGTATTGCAAGGCCCGAAAGTGCAAGTCCGGCAACAGGCTCTAAGAAGGTTCACGAAATACAACAGCGGGAGATACTGGAGAAAGTATTTAATTCATGAAAGTAAGCAGTAGACAATAGGCAATAGACAAAAACAGCCAATTAACCAATAAAATAAAAAATGGCTATACTCGATATAAAAGTACCATCGCCCGGAGAATCCATCACCGAAGTAACTATTTCAAGGTGGCTGAAAAAAGATGGCGAGTATGTGAATAAGGACGAGGAAGTTTTAGAAATAGACTCAGACAAAGCAACGCTCACAGTTAGCGCGGAG
>JAHEYK010000110.1 GCA_023251625.1 Bacteroidota bacterium | reverse complement strand
CTGCGATAACGGCAAACCTCGCAAATGGATTATCTTTGCAGCGTGCTTGTTTGAAGGGAAAGGATTACGTCACAAGTTTTTTAAGAAGTAACAAAACGCTACTGGGTTATCACAAAAGATAGTTTCACGCAATGACGCAATGAGCGCAATGAATTCTTAGGGGCCTTTGCGCCTTTGCGTGAAAAAACAGATCGAACCATGGAAAAACTATATCAAAAACTTTTGCTAGGCAACAAAGACTGGGTTGCAAAAAAACTAAAAGAAAATCCTGATTTCTTTAATGACCTTGCCAAAGGCCAGCGTCCGGGTGTATTGTGGATCGGATGTTCCGACAGCCGCGTTCCTGCCAACGAAATAACAGGAACTAAATCAGGGGAAGTATTCGTACACCGCAATATAGCCAACATGGTGGTGCATACCGATACCAACATGCTGAGTGTGCTGGATTTTGCAGTAAATATTTTGGAAGTACAGCATGTGATCGTTTGCGGACATTATGGCTGCGGAGGAATTCAGGCTGCTATGAGCCAGAAACATTATGGGGGGGTTATTGACAACTGGCTGAGAAATATTAAAGATGTGTACCGCCTTCACAACAAAGAGCTGGAAGGAATAAAGAATGTAGATAATAGAGACAGAAGATTAACCGAACTGAATATTATAGAACAGGTTTATAATCTCTGCAAAACATCCATCGTACAGAGTTCATGGGAAAAACACAAACGCCCGCATGTACATGGCTGGGTATATGATGTTGCAAACGGCCTTATCAAAGACCTGAACGTAACTGTTCGTGATGATTCCGAGATGCATAGTATATATAAGATAGATTTTTAGCCACGAATTTTCACGAATGAGCACTAATTAATTCGTGAAAATTCGTGCAATTGGTGGCTATGATTTCAAGATTACATTATATAACCCAAGACCTTCCCGGTTTTTCTCATTCACAACTCGCTGAATTTGCCTGTAAAGGCGGAGCCGATTGGGTACAGCTGAGGGTAAAACACCCCCTCTCCAGCCCTGCCCGTCCGGCAGGCGGGTCTCCCCCCCAAGGGGAGAGGAAAATACATGCTTCGTGGTTAAAGATTGCGGAAGAAACAAAGCTGGTCTGCAAAAAATATGGGGTAAAGCTCATCATCAATGATAATGTTCAAATCGCAAAAGAAATTGGTGCAGATGGAGTTCATCTGGGCAAAGACGATATGAATCCAAAAGAAGCAAGAAAAATTCTTGGAAATAATTTTATCATTGGAGGAAGCAGTAATACGATAGAAGATGTCAAACGGCTAATAGAAAATGGCGTTGATTATATTGGAGTTGGCCCTTATCGTTTTACCTCTACAAAAGAAAAGCTGAATCCGGTGCTCGGATTAAAAGGTATTGCCAACATAATTACCCAATTACCCAATTACCCAATCCCTATTATTGCAATTGGAGGAATTACATTAGAAGACATTGAACCGTTAATGCAAACCGGAATTCACGGAGTGGCGGTCTCTTCAGCAATAAATTTAGCAGAGGATAAAAGCGGGATGGTTAAAAGTTTTCTAAATGCACTGAGAACATCCCCCGTCACGCGAAATGCGTGACACCCCCTTGAAAGGGGGAATTAAGCAGCCTTTAAGCGTTTTAACTTAGTGCGGCTGAGCTTATCCTTTGCGTAGGTAAGAGTGATGTGAAGATCTTTGGACTTGTCTTCAGAAGGAATTTCAAACATGGCATCATTCATCACGGCTTCGCATAGAGAGCGAAGGCCGCGGGCACCTAATTTAAATTCAGAAGCCTTTTCAACAATATAATCCAGGGCCTCGTCATCAAACGTAAGTTTCACGCCATCGATCTCGAACAATTTCACATATTGTTTGATCAGCGCATTCTTAGGGTCGGTCAATATTTTTCTCAGCGCGCTTTCATCCAGCGGAGACATATAAGTAAGAACAGGCAAACGCCCTATCAACTCCGGTATTAAGCCGAATTTTTTCAGGTCAACAGGAGTTATATATTGTAAAATATTTTCACGATCTACGTTTTCTCCTTCTTTAGAAGCTGAATAACCCATCGATTGAGGCTTGATCCTGCGGGCTATCATTTTATCAATTCCGTCAAACGCCCCTCCGCATACAAAAAGAATATTGGAAGTATCCACCTGAATCATTTTTTGCTCAGGGTGTTTGCGCCCGCCTTGCGGTGGAACATTCACCACAGAACCTTCAAGAAGCTTAAGAAGTCCTTGCTGCACTCCTTCTCCCGAAACATCTCTGGTAATAGATGGGTTATCGCTCTTGCGTGATATTTTATCTATTTCGTCTATGAAAACTATACCGCGTTCTGCTGCAGTAACATCGTATTCAGCCACCTGAAGAAGGCGCGCAAGAATGCTTTCCACATCTTCGCCTACATACCCTGCTTCAGTCAAAACTGTTGCATCGGCCATGCAAAAAGGAACGTTCAGGATCTTTGCAATTGTTTTTGCCAAAAGGGTTTTTCCTGTTCCTGTTTCACCCACCAGAATGATATTTGACTTTTCAATTTCAATCTCTTCCTGCTTGGTAGTGGTGCGTTTTGGCTTTTGAGAAATGCGCTTGTAGTGATTATAAACTGCTACCGACAAAACTTTTTTCGCATCATCCTGCCCTATCACAAATTCATCCAGATGTTTTTTAATTTCAGTTGGCTTGAGTAAGTTCAATGTAAAATGTGCAGACTTTCCACCCTTGGCTTTCAGCTCCTGCTTCACCACCTGGTGTGCCTGTTCTACGCAATGATCACAGATATGGCCGTCAAGCCCCGAGACCATCACATTGATATCCTGCTGGTCGCGCCCGCAGAAAGAACATTTTACATTTTTCTGTGCCGCCATAACTTATTTCTTGCTTGTTCTGACTAAAATTTCGTCAACCATGCCGTAGTCTTTTGCTTCCTGTGCCGTCATCCAGTAATCGCGGTCACTGTCCTTCCAAACTTTTTCGTAGGTCTGTCCGCTATGTTTTGCAATGATCTCATAAAGTTCCTTCTTCAGCTTTTGAATTTCGCGTGCTGTGATCTCGATATCGGAAGCCTGTCCTTCAGCACCTCCTAAAGGTTGGTGGATCATCACACGGGCATGCGGAAGAGCGCTCCGTCTTGATGCGGTACCTGCACACATGAGCACCGCGCCCATACTTGCTGCCATACCGGTACAAATAGTGGCAACACTTGGGGCAATATATTGCATGGTGTCATAAATTCCCAAGCCTGCATACACAGAACCTCCGGGAGTGTTCAAATAGATCTGAATGTCCTTTTTTGCATCTACCGATTCCAGAAAAAGCAGTTGGGCTTGAATGATGTTCGCCACATAATCATTGATGGGCACTCCAAGAAAAATGATCCGATCCATCATAAGGCGCGAGAACACGTCCATCGTTGCAATGTTGAGCTGACGTTCCTCGATAATGGTTGGAGAAATGTAGGCATCATTGCGAAAGTTTCCGCTGGCGGCAGACGCAAATCTGTCCAGTGAAAGGCTGCTGATGCCTATATGCTTGGTTGCGTATTTTCTGAATTCGTTTGAATCGAACATAATTGTAATGATTAGTGATTAATGTGTGTGATTATTTTCTTTCTTAAAAAATTCATCGTAAGTAACTTCTTTTTTATCGATCGTGAAAGTATTTTTGAAAAGATCGATCAGCTTTTGATCATATAATCTATCATACGCTCCCCTGATTTGCTTTTCATCCTCCAGAACTTTTTTAACGTGCATTTTTACTTCTTCCTCACTTGCATTTTGCATGCCGCGCTGTGCCAGGTTCATTTTTACAGCATTGATCACAAATTGCTCCAACTCTTCTGCAGGAACAACCACCTTATATGTTTTGAGCAAATGATTTTCTATCAACTGCCATTTGAGTGAATCGGAATAGGAGTTATATTCTTTATCGACCTGCTCTGCGGAAATTCTTTCTTTATTGGTAGCCAACAAATAGCGTTTCAAAAAACTTTCGGGCAAAGCAAGGTTTGCTCTTTTCAAAAGCGATTCGATCACTTCGTTAAAAAATTTACGGTCGCTGTCTGCCACAAACATAACCGCTAGCTCTTCGCTGATCTTGCTTCTAAATTCTTCTACGCTATGCACTTTACCGGGGCCATAAATTTTATCGAACAGGTCCTGGTTTACTTCTGCCTGAACTATACGGCTAAGATTTCTCAGGCGGAATTGAAGAGAAGTCACTTTCAGTTTGTCCGCAGGCAGCTGGAGAATTTCAAAAAGATAAGCCGCATCATCCGAAAGGTTATCCAACACAACTTTATCATCGATCTTAAGTCCGATAAGTTTGATTTTATTTGATGAGTTTGTAACCTTGGTAATATCAATAAGGGTGGTCTTGAAAAATCCACCCGGAACAATATTGCCATGCGCATCCAACTCGGCAAAATCTCCAACCAATACATCTTTATCTTCTGATGTTTCGGGATGAATGATCGAACCATAGTTTTTGCGAAAATAATCTATATGCTTATCGATGAGCGCATCATCCGCTTTGATGGAGTAGTAAGGATATTTCTCTTTCGATGAAAGTTCTACATTCATTTTAGGGGCAAGGCCCAAGTCGTATTGAAATTCAAACTCGGTTTGATGATCAAAATCAATATGGTTATCCATTTTCGGAAGCGGGTTACCCAGGATCTCGATCTTATTTTCAGAAATATAATTATGTAATGACTGAGAGAGCAATTCATTGATCTCCTCCACCAAAATAGGCTTGCCGAAACGCTTTTTAACCATATCCAAAGGAACTTTGCCGGGGCGAAAACCGGGCATATCTACCTTCTTCTGATATTTTTTCAGGGCATTATTATACCTCTCGAGGTAATCGGTAGGGGCAATTTTGACCTTTAAAACAGCGTTCAGATCATCAATATTTTCCTTAACAATGTTCATGTATTAATGAATGTAAATGGGAAGTAAAGATAAGAGATTTGCTGTGACTGGAATTATACAAAAATGCCAAATTCAGACTAAATTATGCGAAAAATAAGCTTGTCTTGCCCGTCCTATTGAATTTTTGGGGTCCTGTATTTCAGTGAGCTTTTATTGAGTCATTTCTAGCAAACGTACAAATGCTTGTTGAAAACGTCAGGGTATTAAGCTATTTTTTCTTTCACGATCTCAGCCAAAGGCCTTCCTTCTATTTTGCTTTCCACCCAGCTGAGATAGTCGAAATCATCAAAAGCATTTTTTTCAAGCGGATCCGTGTTCAGACCGGTTAACTTATCTTTCAATACTCTAAAAGCCTGCGTACGTTCATTTTTCGAACGGGCTTTCAAAATGACCTTGCTGAAAAAATGCAGCATCACTTTTTCCAGCTTATACAAGCGGTTGCGGGTGGACATATAATTTTTGGCATTGCGCTGTAAATAAGTCGAAAGGGGCTTGTCCCCCATTTCATAGCTGAGCATGAGATAAAATATTTTTGTCAGAACCAGAATATCCTTCCGTACTTCCAGCTCGCCGAGTTTGTGAATGTGATTGAGCCAGCTGAGTGCTTGCCTGTAATTTCCATTACCAAAACTAATCTGTGCGATCCCCATCCATAGAGTAGCCTTTTGAAGAGGGGACAGGAACCTCTCGTATTTCTTCATTTGCTCTCCGATCTCTCCGGCAACCGGGATACCTTCAGAAAATGCCCCGGTATTTATGTAATAATTCAGCTCATGATAACGGTAAAAAAATGCAGTAATAGGATTGGCATTTCCCTTCAACCCCAAAGATACCTCCTTTAATTTGCGGATGTAGAAATTCATTTCCGGGAACATCCTCCTATTCGCGCATGCGATGAGGAGGTTATTCAGCTGGCCCAAAAAATATTCTGCGGACTGCCGGATATGATGCGGCTGATGCAGATACATATCCACTGACTTTTTGCTGAATTCAAAACATTTTTTCTGGTCTCCGCGGATCAGATGATACAAAAAGTAACTGTTGTACAGATGCCGTTTGGAATAAAAGCCTGATACACTTTTCTCATTTTTAAGTATAGGATCATTGATAGCGTCCGAAATATCCGAAATATCTTTGGCCTTTCGTGCAGCACCCATCTTCATCTGCATCTTCCAGAACGAAACAGACCGGTTCCTGTATCTGTTCTGGCCGGAGATCAATTCCGCTGCCCGGGCTTCCTGCTCCTGCAAGGAATTAAACGCATCTGTATCGTATTCTCTGAAAGCTATTTTGTATTCCTGATCAATGATCGCTGCAATAAAATTATACAGCTCATACTTGTAGGCCAGCTTTTTTGCCTTCACCAGCATATTTCTGCATTGCTTATAAAGCATTTTATCAAATAATATTTCCGACCAGTCCAGCAGGGTTCGGAGTTCAGCAGCCACCGTAAACCGGCTGCGCTGGTCACGCAGGCTGTGAAGAATGAGGTCGTGCAAATATCTTTTTGTAGTTGAAAATTGCTTTTTGCTCGGAGGCTGTATCTGCTTAACGATCTCCCGCTCATTGTACTCCTTCTGCTGTTCAACCGCATCAAACAATTTCAGGTAGATCATATTGGCATCAGCACCCTTAGAACCGGCATAGAGCTTGAAATAGCGCTTTTCGGCTTTATCCAAGGATTGAATAAGGTCGAAGAGTGAAGCTGTACCTTTTTTGGGCATAGGGAAATTAAATATATTATTTATCCAATCAAATATATACTAAATATTGATTTATATACTATTTGGATATAGTGCAAATAGAAATATTCGATCAACTAAGAGGGCATATAATAAGGTATATTTGTGAAACAAGAATGCGTTTATTTACGTAGAAGAGGCCTATGCAAAGATTTCGTCAAAGTATTTCGCTGTTTACCTCTACTTGCATGAGATCTCTTGGCTCTGCTGCTACTCTGAAAAGCTCACTCCTGTTTTTTTGCATACTGTTTTTCAATCTTACTTTCAGCCAAACAACAAATCTTTTAACTCAAAATTTTGGCTCAGGCACTTCCTTTCCTGCCGGATGGACTGCAGGTGGTGGGGCATCAACTTTCAGCGTAAGCACCGCCACTTCCTCGAGCGGTTATACAGGCTCCTCCGGAAACAGCAATGTGCTGATGCTGGATGTTACCCCGGGCACCTATACGCTGATCTATGATAACAGTTTTTCTACCCTCACTTACAATTACATCACCGTACATTGGGGAGGAAGAAGAAATTCAGTTTCTTCCCCAGCGATCAATTTATACTGGAGCCCGGACGGGACAACCTGGAATGCTGTTACGCATACTCAGGTAGGCACCACCGGAACTTGGGCGTTGGTGAACAGCAGTACCCGGATCGCACTTCCTGCAGGTGCCGGAAATATTGCCAACCTTCGGTTAAAATGGGAGTGTGTTGTGAGTACATCAACATCCGGATTTTCATATCGCCTAGATGATGTGACTGTGGAAGGATCCTGCATCGCCCCTCCCGTTGCAAGTGCAGGTACCGACGGTGCAGCCTGCAGCCAGATGACGGCCAATTGGGCAGCGGTGAGCGGTGCTACAACCTATTACCTGGATGTGTCAACCGTAAGCACCTTTGCTTCTTTTGTTACAGGGTATAACAATCTGAATGTAGGAAATGTTACAACCTATAATGTTAACGGGCTGAATTGCAGTGCCACTTATTATTACCGGGTGAGAGCAGGAAACGCCTGTGGATACAGCGGCAACTCCTCTACGATCACGTATACTTCCCCTGCAGCACCCGCACTGAGCTTTTTCAGTTCTACCACCAATTATTCCACGCACGATAACACTTCAGGAACAGGAGGAAGTGCCCCTTTCGGAATGGTGACCGCAGATTTTAACAGCGATGGATATCCGGATCTCGCCACGGTAAACAACACCAGCAACACGATAAGCATTTTCCGAAATACCTGCGGTGCATTCAATTTATCACCTACAAAAACCTTTACAGTCACACTCTCCCCGGCTACAGGAAGCATCGCTATTGCTACCGGCGATTTTGATAATGACGGCGATATTGATCTTGCGGTTGCCAACAATACAGGGGCAGCCAACAATGTTTCCATTCTGCGCAATGACTGGATAGGACTTGGCACGTTTACATTTACGCTGGTAGGAAACATAACGGTAGGTGCAACACCCGCGCTGCGCGGGATCACGGCTGCCGATCTAGACGGAGATGGAGAGACCGATCTTGCCGTGACGAGCAACAACAGTACGAACATGTATGTACTCATAGGCAACACCGGAGCCGGCGACCTTACCTTCACCACTATTCACACCTACACGGCATTAAATTCAGGAGCAGGAATTACAGCGGTGGATCTGGATGGCGATGGGGACAAAGATATTATCACCACACACCGGAATGCAGTAAATCAAATTTCAATTTTCACCAATAACGGAACCGGAGCCACCCGCTTTTCAGCAACAGCAAGAATTGATTATGCCAGCGCAACAACAGATCCCATGTTTGTGACCACCGGATTATTTGATGCCGATACGAAACCGGATCTTGCAGTAGGTTATGCCTCGAATACTACGTTCCGCGTTATCCTCAATACTACGGCTTCGGCAAATACCATTACTCTCAATAATGCCGGCAGTGTTACGTATGGCACTGCAACACAACCTATTTGTATTGCTGCGGCAGACTTTGGCGGAGACGGAAAAATTGATCTTGCCACTGCAAATTTTGGCTCCTCCTCTATTTCCGT